>NZ_CP120717.1:0-52500 GCF_032883915.1 Endozoicomonas sp. 8E
TCAGCTAGTCAGAGATCTCAAAAGATTTTTGTAGTCATCACGGATTTCACCGTCTTCATCCACCAGCTCTTTCACTTTACGGCAGGCATGAAGCACAGTGGTATGATCCCGTCCGCCGTAGGCGTCGCCAATTTCAGGCAGACTGTGACTGGTCAGTTCCTTGGAAAGAGCCATTGCAATCTGTCTGGGTCGGGCCACAGAACGACTACGACGTTTAGATAGAATATCAGCTACCTTGATCTTGTAGTACTCAGCCACTGTTCTTTGAATATTATCAATACTGACCTGTTTATCCTGCAAGGCAAGCAGATCTTTCAGGGACTCCCTGATCAGATCAATATCAATCTTGCGCCCCATAAAATGGGCACTGGCAATCACCCGTTTCAGAGCGCCTTCCAGTTCACGGACATTGGATCGAATTCGCTGAGCGATAAAGAAAGCCGCTTCATGGGGTAAATCCACTTTTTGCTGTTCTGCCTTCTTCATTAATATCGCTACTCTGGTTTCGAGCTCGGGAGGCTCTACTGCGACCGTCAGGCCCCAGCCAAATCGGGACTTTAATCGTTCCTCGACACCACTGATTTCCTTGGGGTAACGATCACAGGTCAGAATCATTTGTTGGCCCCCCTCAAGCAGCGCATTGAAGGTATGAAAAAACTCTTCCTGGGAACGCTCCTTACCGGCAAAGAACTGGATGTCATCAATCAGCAGGGCATCGACGGAGCGATAGTAGCGTTTGAAGTCATTTATGGCATTTAATTGCAACGCCTTGACCATGTCGGCAACAAAGCGCTCGGAATGCAAATATACGACTCTGGAATTACGATTTTGGCGAACCAGAGAATTACCCACGGCATGCATAAGGTGAGTTTTACCCAGACCTACACCGCCATATAAAAACAGTGGATTGTAAGCGGCTCCGGGGTTTTCAGACACCTGACGGGCTGCTGCAAGTGCCAGCTGATTCGATTTACCTTCAACAAAGGTATCAAAGGTGAAGTGGGCATTCAGGGAGCTGTTATGTTTTATTGAACCCTCAACTTCTATTTGTCGTCCGGAAGAAGGTTCTTCTTTCTTGGCAGGATGACTGCTGGCAGTGGCCTCTTTTGCTTTCAGAGGATTGACTTTCTTAGGTATGGCAGGGGGCTCAATACTTTCAGACGACACAGGTTTACTAGTTGAAAGGCCCGATGCTTCACTGAGGTTGGACACCAGCTCCCGGGTCACCGCCCTCTTTTCTTCTACGACAGGCTTGGGTTGTTCAGGGCGTAGAGGACTGCTGCCAGGTGAAGAACTCCTTCGGCTGAGAGACTGGGGACGACGGTTCGACACGGCCAGCGCTAGCGCCGGCGACTGTCCATCGGTCAGTTCATCAAGTATCTCTTCAATGCGCGGCAGAAACTTCTCTTTCACCCAGTCTGCGACAAAACGATTAGGAGCCAGCAGGCAAAGATCGTGTTCATCACCCATGACTTTCAATGGGCGAATCCAGGTATTGAACTGCTGTGAGGACAGTTCATCTTGAAGCAAGTCCACACACTTTTGCCAGAGCTCTAAAGGCACAGGCGCTCTCCTGAAAATGGGTGAAATGGAAGCCGGTCAGCCTGCCTGCTGGACGACTTCACTAATGGCAGGAAACAGAATCTGTCCAGAAACACTTATTCTTCCACAGCAGAACAATGCAGAAACGCAGGAAGAATAGGCCAAAAAACAGCTTCAATTGTATCCTTTCAGGGAAAAGTTATCCACACCTTAAATTTTTTTGAAGCCTATCCAGAAAATAGTCTTTTTACTTAATTATCAACACTCTATAGGCAAAAAGAGACAAAAAAAGAGACCGCCAGTGATGAAAAAATAATGTGGAAAAGGCTGTGTTCACAAAGGCTGATGAAGGATGAGTGAGCTGTGAATAAGTATGATGCATTGACGTGCTGTGTATAAAGTACCAGTTTATACACAGGCTGTGAGCAGGCAGAGAACAGTATAGTCGCTTATTTTCTACACATTCACACACACGAACGAAGCCAGAGAACAAAGGGCTTTATAGGACTTATCCACATAAAAAGTGCTGCTTAATATTCATTAAAAAAACAAAACACCGTCACTCAAGTACATATGTATTATATGTATTTCATTATCTTGAATGACTCGCAAAAACATTTTTGATTTATAAACGTCATTTAAAAATCGTTGGTGTGCTATTTTTCCCTTATATATAAGGAACGTAATTTCCCTTATAAGAATGCACTTTTTCACTAACCCTTCTTGATATCTGCATAGAGTTGCCAGCCCTCTAAGGATTGAGCCCTGAGCCTCGGTGGCAAACTCTTGACAAATGCAAATTGACGCTTATCTCTCAATTACTTAGAATGCCCGTCTTTTTGTAAATCGATAAAACGAGTAACGTCATGAAAAGAACATTTCAGCCCAGTAATCTGAAGCGCAAGCGCACTCACGGTTTCCGTGCTCGCATGGCTACCAAGAACGGTCGTGCGGTTATCAACCGTCGTCGTGCCAAAGGTCGCAAGCGTCTGGCCGCCTGATTTGGACTGACAGGTGAGCTTCGCTTTTGGTCGCGATCTGCGACTTTGCTCAGCAGCTGATTTTAAGCAGGTTTTCGACCGTACGGATATCAAGGTCAGTAGTCGCCATTTGCTGATACTGGCTTGCCAGAATGAGCTTGACCACCCCCGGCTGGGGCTGGTGATCGCCAAAAAAAATATCCGTAAAGCTACCGGCCGTAATCGAGTCAAACGGCATATTCGGGAAACCTTTCGCCTCCATCAGGGGGAACTGGGAAACCTGGATATCGTTGTCCTGGCCAGAAGGGGTCTGGGTGAGCTGGAAAGCTGCGATATCAATAAACTGCTCACCCACCAATGGTTTAAACTGGCCAGACGTCGGAACGAGCAGAAGGTTTCCTGAATGGAGACCATCGCCTGAAGCAGGCACTCTATGGAGTTGCATGACAGTGGAGGTAGAAACTACCTCCAGTCTCTCTTCAGAAAGCCAGTCATACTGTCTCCACTCAAATCAGCCGATGCGTTTCCTGTCTATTCGGCACAGACAGAGTAAAGTCGACATGACCAGACCTGTGATGAATTTTCTCGTGCTTTTGCCCAGACGCGCTGCCATGGGATTGATCAAGGTGTACCGTTACTGCCTGAGCCCCATTATGGGCAGACATTGTCGCTTTTACCCCAGCTGTTCCAGCTATTCACAGGAAGCTCTCCAACATCATGGTTTTCTGAAAGGCAGTTTTCTGACCTTGAAACGACTGCTGCGTTGCCATCCCTGGCATCCAGGAGGTTTTGATCCGGTGCCCGCTCCCTCGGACAAACAACACCGGTCATCAGACGATCATATTCATCACCAAGACTCTTTGGCTCGGACATCATGGATCTGCAAAGAACACTCTTGATAGGTGCTATAGCCGTTGTTGGTGTATTTACACTTCAACAATGGAATGAAGATTACAATCAGACCCGGCCGACCAGCGATGCTGTTGTGGCTAATGTCTCCACTTCTCAAAGTGGTTCTGATTTACCCACTATCTCACCATCATCTTCCTCTCCGGAAATTCTGGATGACAAAGTTCAGACCTCTGCTCAACTGATCAATGTTAAAACAGATACACTGAACCTTCAGATTGACCCCGTCGGTGGTGACATTATCGGACTCAGCCTGCCCAAATACCCGGCCTGGCTGCCTGAAGAAGGCGAGAAAGCTACGCCTTTCCAGCTGCTGGTTAACAGACCCGACTGCACACCGGGTGAAGTGACCTGTGTCTACACCGCTCAAAGCGGCCTGATTGCTACTGACGGTCCTACCAACGATCAGAATCAGAGGCCCCTCTACAGCACTGCACAGACCAGCTACACCTTGCCAACCGGTCAGGACCAGCTGATGGTTAAACTGACTCGCAGCGCTGGCGATGTTCAGGTGACCAAAAGTTATACCTTTAAGCGCGGCTCCTATGAAGTCGAACTGGCTTACGAAATTGCTAACAACAGCGACAAGGTATGGCGTGATCCCTTTTATGCCCAGCTGAAGCGGGATGGTTCAGAAGACCCAAGCTCTGTAAACTCCAGTGCCCCCATGAACACCTATCTGGGGGCGGCTGTTCGTTCTATTGATGAGCCATACAGAAAGCTGCCTTTCGATGATTTCCAAAAAGAGCCTTTCAAGGAAAGAGTCGAGGGTGGTTATGCTGCCATTCTTCAGCACTACTTTGTCAGTGCCTGGGTGCCTGCCCAGGACAAGCCTCATAATTATTACACACAGGAATCTCGTAACAACGAATACTACAGGGTGGGTTTCTACAATGACCCTCTGGTGGTAAATCCAGGTGAGAAAGCCATCACCGGTGCTACGCTTTATGCCGGTCCTAAAGATCAGCCAGCCTTGAAGAATCTGGCTGATGGTCTGCAGCTGACCATGGACTTTGGCATGCTTTGGTTCCTGGCTCAGCCTCTGTTTAAGTTGCTGCAGTTCATCCACTCTCTGGTAGGCAACTGGGGTTGGGCAATCATCCTGCTGACAGTCTGTGTGAAAGCGGTATTCTACCCACTGAATCAGGCCAGCTTCCGTTCTATGGCTAAAATGCGCAAGCTGGGGCCAAAGATGCAGGAGCTGAAAGAGAGATTCGGTGACGATCGCCAGAAGATGTCTCAGGCCATGATGGAGATGTACAAGAAAGAGAAAGTCAACCCAATGGGTGGCTGCCTCCCGATTCTTGTCCAGATGCCAGTATTCATTGCCCTCTACTGGGTACTGCAGGAGGCTGTAGAACTGCGTCAGGCTCCCTGGCTTGGCTGGATTAAGGATCTGTCCCAGATGGACCCTTACTTCATCCTGCCGTTGATCATGGGTGCTTCGATGTTCGTGCAGCAGATGCTGAACCCGACACCTCCTGACCCTGTTCAGGCCAAAGTGATGAAGTTGATGCCGCTGATCTTTACCGTATTCTTCCTGTGGTTCCCTGCAGGGCTGGTACTCTACTGGGTAACCAACAACATTCTGTCGATTATTCAGCAATACATCATTACCAGAAAGATCGAGAAAGAAGACTCCTGAGTCTGTAAATCTCAAAAAAAACGGACCACAACGGTCCGTTTTTTTGAGATCCCTGACGGTCATGGCACCAGCAACCACCTTGGATTAGACTAGGCCATCATTTTTCTTATTCCTCAGCCAGTAATTGCTATGTCCGATCTCAGTGCACTCCATAAAGACACTATTGCCGCTCAGGCAACCGCTCCCGGTAGAGGTGGGGTAGGGATCATCAGGGTCTCAGGCCCTGAAGCTTTAAGGGTTGCCAGAGAGGTTCTAAAGATGGAGCCCAAGCCTCGTTTCGCTCATTATGGTCCTTTTTACGATGAGCAGGATGAGGTTCTGGACGAAGGCCTGGCTCTTTACTTTCCTAATCCAAATTCATTTACCGGAGAGGAGGTCATTGAGTTCCAGGGGCATGGTGGTCCTGTCATTCTGGACTTACTGTTGAAAAGAATTAATGCCCTTGGGGTAAGGCTGGCCAATCCCGGAGAGTTTTCCGAAAGAGCCTTCCTGAATGACAAGATGGATCTGGCGCAGGCTGAGGCCATAGCAGATCTGATCGACAGTACTTCAGAACAGGCAGCCAGATCGGCATTAAGATCACTGCAAGGCGCTTTCTCCAGAAGAGTCAACGAACTGGTCGAATCCCTGATTGAACTGAGAATTTACGTTGAAGCCGCCATCGACTTTCCGGAAGAAGAGATTGATTTCCTGGCCGACGGCAAAGTGGCAGGCGACCTCAAAACCATCATCAGCCATCTTGCCCAGGTCATGAGAGAAGCGGGTCAGGGGGCTATTCAGCGTGAAGGTATGACCGTAGTGATTGCCGGACGTCCCAATGCCGGTAAATCCAGCCTTTTGAATGCGTTATCAGGACGGGAGTCAGCTATTGTAACGGACATTGCCGGTACCACCCGTGATGTCCTCAGGGAGCATATCAATATCGACGGTATGCCCTTGCATGTTATTGATACCGCCGGTCTGCGAGAGACAGATGATAAAGTCGAACAGATTGGTGTAGAACGCGCCTTCAGGGAAATAGAAGACGCTGATAGAGTACTCCTGATGGTGGACGGATCAACCACTGACGCAACCGATCCACACGACATATGGCCAGAGTTTGTTGACCGGCTGCCTTCCAGAGAAAAGCTCACTGTGATCCGTAACAAGATTGACCTGACAGGCGAACAGGCAGGCATAGAGGACGCTGAAGGGGTTCCCCTCATAAGGGCCTGTGCCATGAGAGAACACGGCCTGGACGCTCTCAGAGAGCATCTGAAAGCCTGTATGGGCTATGAGGGTGCCATGGAGGGTGGTTTTTCTGCCCGGCGCAGACATCTGGATGCGCTGCGAAGAGCAGAGGAGTTTCTGGATAACGGTCAGAAGCAGCTTGAATACATGGGGGCAGGTGAACTTCTGGCTGAAGACCTGCGACATGCCCAGAAGGCTCTGGGCGAGATCACCGGCGAGTTCTCCAGCGATGATTTGCTGGGCAGGATTTTCTCCTCCTTCTGTATTGGCAAGTAGGTGAAATTCAGAGGTTCAGTTTACTTTTTTAACATTTGCTCTGAAGTTTCAGGCTCTGCCAATGTTGGTCTATCACTTGGTGGAGCAAGAAAGATCTTCAGGCGCTGTTTTAGTGTCAGGTGTTTGCCTTTTGCTTCCCTAAACATATCCCGCCATTCAGAGAAGGTCACAGTCAAAGGGTTAAAGCTGTCGACAGGCTTGCTGACCCCGTAACGCACAGTTTCTACTTCTGGTTCAAAGGTACCGAATAGCTTATCCCAGACGATCAGAACACCGGCATAGTTTTTATCAATGTAATGAGAGTTGATACCGTGGTGAACCCGATGATGGGAAGGTGTGTTAAAAATAAGCTCGAACTTGCCAAGATTGCGAACCCACTGAGTATGGACAAAGAACTGAAGCCCTAAGTTAAGCAGCACTGCAAAGATAACCCATTTAGGCTCAAAACCGATGATGACTAAAGGAACCCAAAACAGCCACATACCGGCAATTGGGTACATCAGGCTTTGGCGAAACGCGGTGCTGAAATTCATTCTTTGCGAACTATGATGTGCGACATGGGCAGCCCACATCCAGCGTATCCTGTGGCTGGCGCGATGAAACCAGTAGTAGCAGAAATCCTGTAAGATCAGCAAAGCAACAAAAGAAGCTGCGTTCATTTCAATCTCTAGTAACTTCCAGCCAAAAAGCCAGAAATAGAGTTTAACGATCACCAGGCCTGTAACGAGATCTGCCAGCTGATGCATACCTGCTAATGAGAAATTACACAGTACTTCTGGCAGTTTATAGGCGGAGCTTTCCGGTAGCATTCCGCCCTTTTGGCCGATGAAATATTCCGCCAACATTAAACCGATAAACAGCGGCGCCAGCAGCATCAGCAACCATTCGGGATGGTCAATAATCATTTGAAATTCCATCTTCTGCCTTCGTCAATAAGGGTTAACATTTGGCATAGTGATCTTCAGTTTGCCCGGGCAAGTTGCCAAATAAACTAATGCTCTTTTAGGGCTTTAAGAGAGGTTTTCAGACTGTCGAGCCAGAGCGTGATTCTTTTCTTGTTCGCGCCAAGATCGGAGTAGCCGTAATGTGAGCGAGAGTAAATGGCCAGTGTGCTGGTATCTTCCCCCTGACTGTAAAAACGTACGGTAATGGTATCCGGATAGCCCATGAAAGGGGTTCTCTGGACATAGTCGACTTGCTGACCATCATCACTGGTGCGCAAGACTTCTACCTTGTCCTGACTTTGGGCAATATCTGAAAACCGCTCTTGCAGCTCTGTGACACCGACGTTCAGAACAGGGCTGATCTGATGGGGCTCTGCTAAAAACTTGCCTTCTGGCAAAACCAGATATTGATTGGGCTTTTCGTGCAGTTTTAATGTTTCAAAATCAATGACCCGGTCATCAATAGCTGTGAAAAGGAAGTCCAACATCAGATTTTCTCCGAATCAGTTTTTCGGGCATCAGTATGACGGATCTGAGTGGAGGCTGAAAGAGCCCTGGATGCGTTAAATCTCTCTAAGCTCGTTTCAGGGCCTCAAGTGTAATCAATATCCTTGATCACACCTTCGTCAGAAGTTTCTATCAAAATCGGTTTGTGGGTTTTGAGAATAGATTTAGCACCTTCATCACCACTCAGCAATGTTAAATCTGTTTGCAGAAAAGCCGGAAATAAAACGGGATGAGCAGGGATGGGATCTGAATCTTCAGATTGATAGATCGGCCTGATGATTTTCTTGAGTTCATTGTTTTTAAAGCTTTTTATGAGGTGCCTGTAGGTGTCAAATTCAATGTAAGGCATATCTCCCAGACAGAGAAGGATGTTTTGATCCTCAGGGATATTGTCAATAGCTATAACAATGGATGAACTCATACCTTTTTCAAAATCAGGGTTTTCAGTGTAAGAAAGACCGTATGTATCTAATGCACGTTTAAGAATGTCATCCTGAGGCCTGACGACCACTAAAACCTGATTAACATGGGGCAGGGCATTCAATGCACTAACCACGGCCATAGGGATGCCGTTAATCTCATGCATCATTTTATGGCCGTTAAATCGCGAGCCTTTGCCTGCGGCTAAGATAACCGCTGTTATTTTCTCGCAAGGGTTGAATTTTTCAATGCTGGCTGATGTCACAAGCGGTCGTCTGACTGATTTGATCTTCTTTCTTTTCCAGCGCCTTACCGGGCTGTATGCCATTTTTAATGGCAGTGATTTCAGCGAGAATAGAAAGTGCGATTTCAGCCGGGGATTTACTACCGATATTTAATCCAACCGGGCCATGGAGCTGGTTAACCTCAGCATCAGTGAAATCAAAATGCTCCCTGAGGCGTCTGCGACGCTGCTGATTGTTGAGTCTTGAGCCAAGAGCGCCAATATAGAATGCATTGCTTTTTAATGCCGTTAGTAAAGCCATGTCGTCTACTTTCGGGTCGTGGGCCACTGCGACAATGGCTGTGCGAACATCGACATTTAAATCCTGAATGACATCATCGGGAAAGCCTTTTAATAACGGCAAGTCTTTTAAGGGCCAGTTGCTTCGATAATCAGGCCTGGGATCGCTGACCAAAACTTCAAATCCAAGGCCGCGTGCAAATTCAGCCAGATATTGGCCGGTTTCACCGGCACCAATCACCATTAATCGCCAGGTTGGTCCAAAGACGTTTTGCCAGTGGGTTTGTGACAACCCTGGTTCTTGTTGCTTCCAGGGAGTATAAATCACTTGACCCGTTTCAAGGCTCACCTTTCTTAAGACGGTTTTTCTCGCTTCAATGTGATCAATAAGCAATTTAACGTCTGCCATTTCATTGAGAGGCTCCGCCATGAGTTCCAGAGCCCCTCCACAAGGTAATCCGAATCGGTGACGTTCTTCAGCCGTTTCTCCGTAGATGATTTTTTGCACAAATCTGACAGGGTTTTGGGCTAGCTGTGCAATTAAATCTTCTTCAACACATCCGCCACTGACGCTACCAAAAAAGCGACCAGAAGAACTTACCGCTAAAAGGGAACCTACCGGTCGGGGAGAGGTGCCCCAAGTCTTAGCGACACTGACGAGGGAGATTTCATCACCTTGTTCAAGACAAGATAAACAACCTTTGAGAACTTCTAATTGTGAATCTTGCATATTGAACCTTTGCTTATTCATCCCAGGCAGTATTCTGTCCCTCGCGATGCTGAGGGACCAAGCTCGACAAATTAACTGAGTTTAAGAGGCAAGCTTCTTAAACGCTTACCTGTTGCTGCAAAGATGGCATTGCCCACAGCCGCTGCAATGGGCGGCAGGCCTGGTTCACCGACACCGCTTGGTGCTTCATCGCTGTCAACGATGACCACATCAATTTCTGGTGATTCATGCATTCGCAGTATCGGGTAATCATGGAAGTTACTTTGAATCACTGCACCGTCTTTGAGTGTGATCTCTCCATAAAGAGCAGCGGTCAAACCAAATAAGATGCCACTTTCCATTTGTTGGATAACGATTTCGGGGTTAACCGCCAGACCGCAATCTACCACACAAGTCACTTTGTGAACTTTGATTTGGCCGTTGTTCACAGATACCTGTGCGATTTCTGTCACATATGACAAGAACGAAGTATGAGCTGCTACGCCGTGATAATGACCTTCTGGTAAAGGATTTCCCCAGCCCGCTTTGTCGGCAGCAATTTTTAAAGTGTTCGCCAGTCGAGGATTATTTTTCAGGTGTTTAAGGCGATAGGCGACAGGATCCTGTTTTTGCAAAATGGCGATTTCATCCATCATGCTTTCTTTAAAGAAACCGCTGAATGAGTGACCAACACTACGCCAAAAACCTATGGGCAGTCCCGGATCAACCGTAACATGGTCAACGGATTTATGGTTGGCATCATAATCTTCGAATAAGCCTTCTACTGAAGTAGGATCCACCGTCCAGCCATCAAACAGGCCGTAACCGGCTTTACTGATCCAGTCGACCATAGCGTCAGGCAGGAATGCTGGCATCATGGCATCGGCCAGTTCATCCATGCTATAAGGTATGACATTTGCACCAGAGCGCTTAACGTTCCAGCTGTCAATATTACCGTCTTTATCTAAGCCAACTTGAAACTTAGCCAGGGTCGCAGGGCGATAATAGTCGTGTTTTGTATCATCTTCGCGACTCCAGATCAGTTGCACTGGCAGGCCTGATGCCTTGGCTATGGAAACGGCTTCGGCAACAAAGTCGCTTGATATACGACGTCCGAATCCTCCCCCGAGAAATGTACTATGAATCGTGACGTCATCTTTTGCTACATCACCGTAAAAAGCACCCAGTTTGGCGGCAATTCCGGGGTTTTGGCTTCCTGTCCAAATGTCTAATTTGTCACCCGTGAATTTCGCGGTGCAATTCATAGGTTCCATAGTGGCGTGGGCCAGGAAGGGGGCCCAATATTCTCCAGATACAACGGTGCCGGAAGCTTTTAATGCATTGCGACCCTCTCCTTCTTCGTGTGCATTATCCGCTTCATCGCTATCCAAAGCTTCTTTAAAGAGTTGTTTACCGTTACCTGCTTCAGTGGCAGCGCTGGTAAATTTTGAGAGAGTTTCAGGTAATTCCCATTGTACTTCTAGCACAGGTAAGGCCGCTTTTGCCTGATAGTAATGATCCGCAACCACGGCTACACCGTTGAAGATTCTGACAACAGCTTTTACACCGGGCATGCTTTTCACTTTGCTGTCATCAAAGCTTTTCACAGTGCCACCAAATACCGGGCAACGCTTTAACACAGCCCGGTGCAGGCCCTCAAACTCTACATCCAAGCCAAATTCCGCCAAGCCTGTGCTTTTTGCTACAGCATCCAGACGTTTTGAGTATTTACCAATATATTTGAAGTCTGCTCTTTTCTTGATGGGTGTTTCTTCAGGAAGGCTCAATTGAGAAGCCGCTTCGCTGAATGCACCGTAAGGTAGCTTTTTACCCTTGGCTACAATCATTCCATTATCAGTTTGGATTTGATCAACTGACAAATGAAGTACGTTTGCGGCAGCTTGTCGAATAACCATACGAACATTTGCTGCCATTTGGCGAAGCGCAATGAAATGAGTACGAATACTGTTGCTACCACCTGTTAGTTGCAGGCCATATTCCGGGTTTGCGTATTCTTCGCAAGCGCCAACCAGTTTAACCTTGATGTTATCTGGATGAACGTCGAGTTCTTCTGCCAGCACTGTGGTCAGGCCTGTGTATACACCCTGTCCCATTTCCGAGCGGGGAAGATAAAAATAGATTTCATTATTGCCGGTAATTTGCAGCAAAGCATTGGGTTGCAGATCACCGTTCATATTATTGTGGGATTTATTGCTGGCACAGGCAGCCAGGGGAATTCCAACCACCAGACCGCCACCAATAATGCCCAGTTTTTTGAGAAAGCTACGGCGGGAGCTGTTTTCTAATGTCTGTTCTTTTTTCGGTAGCGATTTTTTTTGTTCAGTGACACTCATGATTGCACTTCCTGTGTTTCCAGTGAAGAAGTTGCCCTTGGATCAAACAGTTGCGCGGCTTGCAAACGGCCTTTGCCATTTCTTAAATCTGCCGCAGCATTTTTGATGGCTTTTTTCACATTAGGATAAGTACCGCAGCGGCAAATGTTGCCGCTCATGGCGTTGTCGATGTCACTGTCACTGGGGTTTGTATTCTGGCTAAGTAATGCGGTAGCACTGACGATTTGCCCACTCTGGCAATAGCCACATTGTGGAACACCGGCTTCTACCCAGGCGTTCTGCAAAGTGGACATCATTTTTGGATTACCAATGCCTTCAATGGTGGTGATATTTCTATTGGCCACGGCTTGAACGGGCATAATGCAGGCTCGGGAACTGACACCATCGATTAACATGCTACAGGCACCACACAAGCCCATACCGCAACCGAATTTTGTACCTTTCATTTTTAAATGTTCGCGAACCACCCAAAGCAAAGGTGTATCGCCCGGTGCGTCTACATTGACCGTTTGTCCGTTGAGTTTAAAGCTAATCACTTGTGCCACCCAGCTGTGCCAGTTTCTTGTCTGGCTCAAAAAAACAACCCTGTTAATATGCTTTGAGCCATTTATTATTTTGTGGTTTAGGGTAACCACCTCATATCCGTCGTATACTCTGCTGCTTAAACAATAGTCTCAGCAACCCGGCGGAGGCAGTTTCAGTCACGGATCATTATACGGAACTCTGCCCACAAGCATAGTGGGAGGTCTGGTCACGCTTTCAAAGACCAGAATGGCCTGCCAGAGACACTGAGCATGGATGGATTGTTAAAGTGGAATGGATAGCCTGACAATCTGATTTTGTTTTCAGGATACACAGGCTTGGTTGCGCCGGGTAAAACATAAACTCTGAAGCGTCAGATTGAATACCCTTTCTGATCGAACAGAAGCAGGTCATGGGGTCTTACCGAGATATCCACAGGTGTGCTTTCCGGGAACGGGGTTGAGTTTTCCACAACCAGAATATTTTCTTCCAGCTTAACCTCGGTCCTTAATCGGGTTCCCATAAACTGCTGGCTTTTAATCTGGGCAGGATTCAGCGGGTTTTCGCACTGACACCTCTCAATCGAAAACATTTGCGGGCGGATAAACAGTTCTGCAGTCTGACCGGGGTCTGCTGAAATATCAGTGGATGACTCAACGACGCCGACCGGTGTTGAAACAGTGCGACTGTTTATCACTTCACAGGGCAGGAGATTACCAGACCCCATAAACTCTGCCACAAAGCGGGATGCCGGGCGGTTATAGACGTCGAAAGAGTGACCTCGTTGCAGAATGTTGCCATCATGCATAATGGCAACGGAATCAGCAAAGGCAAAACCTTCATCACGATTATGGGTGACAAACAGTCCAGTGACTTTCTGTTGCTTGAGAATATCCCTGACCTCCCTCACCAGTCTCTGTCTTACCTGACTGTCAATATTGGAAAAAGGTTCGTCCAGCAACAACAGGGAAGGGCTGTTAGCCAAGGCTCTGGCAATAGCAACACGTTGTTGTTGGCCGCCAGAAAGTTCATGAGGATAGCGCTTGTCCAGGCCAGAAAGGTTGACCAGCTCCAGCATGGCTTCGACACGCCTGCGGGTATCTTTGCGAGAAAGGTTTTTCAGACCAAAAGCAATATTGTGAAACACAGTCAGATGAGGGAACAGAGCATAGTCCTGAAAGATCATTCCCATTCCACGCCGTTCCGGGGGCAGTGTTCCATGGACTGAACTGACAACCTGACCGTGCAGGGAAATGGTCCCTGCAGATGGCTGAAGAAGACCTGAAATGGCTTTTAAAAGCGTGGTTTTACCGCAGCCGCTTCGACCCAGCAGGCAAACAATTTCTCCCTGTTCTACCTCAAGGCTCAGGTTAGAGAGTACTTCTGTCTGTTCATAACGGCAGCTCAGGCCTGCAATAGTCAGGGCGGTCATTTTTGTTCTGCCTCCAGCGAACGGTTCAGAAGTATCAGTGGTATCAGTCCGGCCAGTACCATTATCAATGCTGCCAGAGCAGCCTCTTCCAGTCTTTCATCGGAAACAAACTGGAAAACCCGGGTAGCCAGTGACTCAAAGCCAAAAGGTCTCAAAAGAAGAGTAGCTGGCAGCTCTTTCATGGATTCGATAAAAACCAGCAGAAATCCAGTCAACAAACCTCTGCGAATCATGGGAATATGAACGCGTCTCACCATTTCTGAAGGTTTGCATCCCAGTGTTCGGCTGGCCATATCCAGAGAAGGGGAGACTCTTCCCAGGCTGGATTCGACACTGCCAACGGCCACGGCAGAGAAGCGAACGGTGTAGGCGAAAACAAGGGCAAATATCGAGCCACTGAAAATCAGGCCAACGGGTGGTAATTCAAAGGCCATAATCAAACCATTCAAACCGTGGTCAGACAGGGTTAATGGGGTTAACACCGCAATCGCCAGAACATTTCCGGGAAGGGCATATCCGCTAGAAACCAACCGGGAAGGAATATTGGCAAAGCGATCGTCCTGAAGGCGCTGATACAGTCCCAGAAATAAGGCGACCAGTGTTGCAGATGTGGCTGCGGCTAATGAAACCTTCAAACTGTTGAGGCTGTAAGTCAGCCATTCCTGGTTCCAGGAATCACTGAAATATCGGAAAACGTAATCCAGCAAAATAGCGGCAGGCAGAAGGAAACCCAGTATTACCGGCACCCAGCACCAGAACATGGCCAATGGCTTTTTCCAACCCCTCAAAACAGAGGCTTTCCTGTGATCCTGCCCGGTGCTTTTCTGGTAGAGCTGTTGTCTCCTGCGACTGTAACTTTCCAGTGAGATCAGCAGCATCACTACAACCAGCATGATGGCTGAAAGTTTGGCAGCGGCATTCAAACTGCCATAACCCAGCCAAGTGTCATAGACAGCTGTCGTTAGAGTCGGAACAGCAAAGTAATCAACCGTGGCAAAATCACCCAGTGTTTCGATGCCCATGAGGGCCAGGCCGGTGACGATAGCCGGTCTGGCCATGGGGATTGAGACCCTCAGAAAACTGGAAGCAGGAGAGCATCCGAGCAGTCGGCTGGCCAGCGTCTGACTCTGGGAATGTTCAAGAAATGCGGTTCTGGCCAGCAGATAAAGATAAGGATAAAGCACCAGCGCCAAAATGATGACTGCACCACCCAGACTGCGAATATCCGGGAAAAAATAATCCGCAGCACTCTGCCAACCCGTTAAATCCCTCAGCAGTCTTTGCACAGGGCCGGCGTACTCCAGCAGGTCTGTATAGATATAGGCGACCACGTAAGAGGGCATGGCCAGAGGCAGTACCAGAAGCCATTGCAGATAACGTTTACCGGGAATTTCACAGTTTGCCATGATCCAGGCTGCAGGAAGGGCAAGGATCAAACCCAGAATAGCGACACCCAGGATCAACAGTACGGTGTTGAGGATATAAGTGCCCAGCACAGTATTTCGCAGATGAGCAAAAATCTCACCGCTAGGCGCCGACGCTTCATAGACCAGAGCCAAAAACGGAGTAAAAAGCAGAAGAGCCAGCAACCAGCTGCCAGCTCTCCAGAAAATCGAAAGGCCTTGTCTTGAATATGACTTATCAATGCCACGCTGCAAAGAGAGTGGTGATAAGTCATTTTCCTGTGTTTCTATGGCGGTAAGCACCTGTTTCATGAAAGTCTGTTCAAATATCTGTCCGAGCTCTGCCAGGCGGTCAATTTTACAGAAAACGGAATGAATATCAGTAAAATTTGCATCTCTCTTTCAAACAGCAGGGTCTGTTCTGAAAAGAGATCAACTCAATGACAGATCAAAACGGACTTCGTCCAACAATTTCTGAGTGGTCACGTAGTTCTCAGTGAAGGTAGCCTGAGCTTTCTCACTCAAACTATGCAGTCACGTGTAGACTTGCCTTTTAAATGCCTGCTCTCAATTGTGTACGGTAATACAGTAGACCAAAGGTTGAGGTAATTTATGGAGAGTGTCAGCGTTAATCAGTTCAGGGGTAACCTGAAAAGCTTTGTGGAGAAGGTTGTGGACAACCGCATTCCGCTTAAGGTCACTCGGCGCGGTGGAGAAGACTTTGTAGTGATCAGTGCTGATGACTGGGAGCGGGAACAAGAGACCCTTTATGTGCTGCAGAATAGTAGCTTGATGCAGCAGATTGCAGACTCAAAGAGTACACACAGCCGGGGTGAGGGCTATCAGCCAAGTGAAGAGGATATCAGTGAGATCATTGGTCTTTGAGGGTAATACTTGGCAGGTATACGTAGCTTTACGCGAGAAAGATAGAGTGTGTCGTAAAAGCCAAAATTCAAATCCAGTAGGACGGGGATTCCTGTTAGTCACCTGACAGGTTCCTGTTTCACAGTTCGTTGCTCTGGGAACAAGCGGGGCCGCCCAGGCTTGGTTCTCACACAAAAGCAATGAACTAAATCATTTCCTTTCTGTCTAAATATTAGGGCGATAGTACAAGTTACGGATAATTTACCTCTTCTCTTGAGATTGCCTGTAGAACGGTCATGAAGCATTAAATTTGCCAGGCAAATGAGCTGACCACAAGGACAGTATTAACAGCAGATACAACTTAATAAAGGACGATTAATTATGGATAATGCAAATACTTTTGTTACCGGCCATCAGTCAGGTGTACCTCTCCAATACGGAAAAACAGAGACTGAATCATCTAAAATAACGGCTGAAAATAGCCCCTCTCTCACCACTTCAGGTTCCACCTCAAGAAGTGTAAAGCCCTCGCCAGTAAAAAATGGTGGTGAGATGAGCGTCGCTGACAACCCGAAAGAAAGGGGGGATTCAAGCGGGCAGACGCAGAGCCTGAGGAAAAGAATAATTGAAAATTCCAGTACTTCGTTCTCCGCAAGCGGTACTGTCATATCTAAACAAGGTTCAAAACAATACCGACCCTACTTCTATGACCCTTTCTACGAAGTTGATCGGGGTATTCAAGAACATCATATTGAATCTTTACGCAAGATAACTCCCTCTTACAAATCCTTCCCGGCAAATGGCAGTAATAGGCCCATGGATGAACTATTTGCCGAACATACGATTCATTGGCTCCAGCGCATTAACACATCATACGAAGAGCGGAGCTCAGTCATTACAAGCATTTATGATTTTTATAATTTTTATAAAAAAAAGGCATCATTAGAAAAAGTCAGTGTTACCAAATTGAGCACTGGCTTAGACTCGACAAGTTTATCTCCTTCTGGCTCAGCCAGGGCAGACTGTTCTCCTTCCTTTGCTCAGATGTATGATGGGATAGAACGGCTGGAGTTAAGAAAACGTCTGGGTATATTTTATCCTGAGGATTATAAGAAATATGAACTTCCCGAGCTGTCATACGGTATCTACCTCGGGCGGCACACACTACCAGAATTTTTTGACCTGGGTAACAGAAACAGTTTTGTAGCAGTGGATAACGGGCATACACCCAGTGAGTGTCTGAATGCTTTTTTTCATGGTCCTACCCTCGCGGACTGTGCAACGGCTTTACTGGCCTGTCAGTATCGAGCCATTGAATCCATCATTGGCACTGACGAATTCAACCGGATCTTTGGTGCACCGATCTCAAAGTTCAGAATTTCCTGTACGATTATGTCGCATACCAGCAAACACACTACTAACGTCGGGAATATTGATCCAATCGATGCCACCAACCCTATCTATGATCTGTTTTACAATCTTTCGCTCAGTGACGAAACCGGCACTAATTTAACTGGCAGGGAACTGTCAGAACGGGATATCAAAAAGGGTGATGTCATCTACATTCAGGGTGTTGAAAGCTACCTGGAGAAACATAAGAGCGGTTGTTCTCTGGGTTTTAATCTGATGTGCACCGGGCAAAACAGCAGCGGACAGAATCTCTATCTGGGGTTTGGTCCAGATAAATTTGATGAACCGAAAACCTACGACCAAGTCAAAAAAATACTGATTGATGGCTACAATAAACCACAGAATTCTGTGACAAACTATGCAATCAAAAAGGGGGAAACGCAGTATGCCCAGCTGAAAGACAGTATTCTGCCCCATGACCACCCTATTGTTGGCATCACTTTTGCGCTTCGCTTCAGTATGGAGTTCTGGAAATATTTTTCGTCGCAGCGCGACCAAGTCTGGCATCATCGACCGCTGTTGCCTGTCACACCGACTATGAAACCAAAGCCGGTGCATCAGGTTTCACTGTTCACCATTGAAAATCTTGATGCTGATCTGGATCAATTGGAACCCGACTCAGAACAGCAGGAACGGATGAAAGATGCGGCCCGGAAGTTCACACACGCTGTGATTAATAATCAGGGTGGAGCCTCGCACAAAAAGCCCATGGGACTATTCCTGACCGGATCAGCGGGAATAGGAAAAACGTACCTTTGTGTAGCTGTTGCCAAAAAAGCAGCCGAATATGGTGCCAGCGTCCTTTACATAGACGAAGCTATGGTACGCGATCTGTATATGGACTATCAGGGTAGAGAAGAGCAATGGGCCAAAAAGATCGACGAAATGCTTGCCGGAAAGGATTTGGTGGTCATTGATGATGCCAACGACGGATGCCTTTGCAAAAAACTTCTGGCAAAAGCAATGAAACATGTGATGACTGATAACAAGGCCATCATGCTCAGTTCAAATAATTATATTCCTGTCAAGGATGCAACCCCTTGCGTTATTAATCCCTTAACCAGGGAAGCCCATAACTTTCTTTACCTGAGCGATTTGCAGGGGGACAGTCGCCGTTCCCAATGGTGGCACAGCCCTGAAATACAGGCTGCTGATGCAATATCGCAACTGGGTCAGTATCATGGCCCCAGGGCGGCAGCAGTCATCACCGAGAACGCTGTATCAATAGACGAAATGGCCAGAATGCTCAGTATTCCGGCAGAACAGATCCGTCAGGTGGGTTCCCCTCTTTCGCCCGGACTCCCACTAAAAATAAGCCCTGATTACCGTCTCAGCGATTTATCCAAAACACAGCATCAGGCTGTTTTTATGGAGTGTGATCCTGCTTATAGACGTGATGTTGAGCAGCTCATAAATATTGTTCAGAGAGTACACGACGAAGGCTTAAAGCTGGTGGTCAAAACCAAAGACCGCTTATTATTGTTAAAAGCTGTACCGGATCTCCTGGAGAAAGACTTTTTTCTTGAAACGTACGAACTCCGTATTGCTGACCGACTCAAGCATATGTTCCGGGACTTTTCGGAATCCGGACTCCAGGGTTGACTCGGGGCTCGGCCAGCAGAATTGCTTTTACATCGGAAGCTAAGGCGCCGAAGCCTCGACCAGAGTCAGTCATTAGCGGAGTAAGAAGCCAGGCAGATCGTCGGATTTGAACTCAGCTCGGGAAACGGCCAATCAGCTTCAAATACACAATCTGGTAGATTAGGGTTCAAATTCCTGACCAGAGCCCCCCTTTAGCAGTGAACTAAATCATTTCCTTTCTGTCTAAATAAACAGAGCGATAGTACAAGATTCGGATAATTTACTCCTTCTCTTGAGATTGCCTGAAGAACTGTTATGAAGCATTAAATTTGCCAGGCAAATGAGCTAACCAGAAGGATGGTATTAACAGCAGATACAACTTAAAAGGACGATCAATTATGAATAGTGTAACTTTTTCTACTACCGGCTGTCAGGCCGCTGTAGCTTTCCAATTCGAAAATATAGAAAATAGTCCCCCTTTCACCTCTTCAGTTTTCACCTCAAGACGTGTAAATCCCTCGCCAGTAAAAAATGCTCCTGAGATGAACGTCGCTAACAACCCGAAAGAAAGGGTGGATTCAAGCGGGCAGTCGCAGAGCCTGAGGAAAAGAATCATTGAAGAGTCTAATACTGCCGCAAGCGGTACTGTTCTATCTGCACAAGGTTCAAAACAACATTTTCCTTTCTCTAATGCCTCTGTCTCACGAGATGATGATGCTATTCTGGCAATTCATTTCAAATCTTTAGACACGATTACACCCTCTTACAAACCCTCCCCGGTAAGTCACAGTAATAAGCCCATGGATGAACAATTTGCCAATAAAACGATTCATTGGCTCGAGCAACTTAACACATCATACGAAGAGCGGAGCTCAGTCATGACAAGTTTTTATGATCCAGTTCCGCCAATGAACGCAAGTTTTACCCAATTGAGCAATAACTTTGTCAGGACAAACTTTTATGATCCAGCTGCGTTTATGGGCACACTTTTTACGAGCAATGGCCTTGACATGACAACCTGCGGTGCTTCTCGTTCGCCAGAAGTGCAGGAAGCAAGAAAACGTCTGGGTGTTTTTTATGATGAGGATTATATGGACTATGAACTTCCCAGGCTGTCAAACGGTATTAACCTCGTAACGCACTCACTACCAGAATATTTTGACAGGAGTTATAGATCCAGTTTTGTAGCAAAGGATAACGGGCATACACCCAGTGAGTGTCTGAATGCTTTTTTTCATGGCCCCACCATTGCAGACTGTGCGACAACCATGCTGGCCTGCCAGTATCGAGCCATTGAATCCATCATTGGCACCGACGAATTCAACCGGATCTTTGGTGCACCGGTGGCAAAGTTTAGAATTTCCTGCACGATTATGTCGCACACCAGCAAAAACCCTTTTAACTTCACGAATAGTGCCGGATATTTAAAGCCGATCGATGTCAGCAACCCTATCTATGATCTGTTTGACAATCTTATGCACATTGACGAAACCGGCACTTATTCAGCTGACAGGAAACTGTTAGAACGGGATATCAAAAAGGGCGATCTCATCTACATTATGGGTGTTATAAGCTACTCGAAGAAACATAAAATCGGTAATGCTACAGGTTTCAATCTGGTATGCACCGGGCAAAATAGCAGCGGACAGAATCTCTATCTGGGGTTTGGTCCGAATGAATTTGTTGAACCGAAAACCTATGACCAAGTCAAAAAAATATTGATTGATGGTTACAATAAACCACAGGGTCCTGAAACAATCCGTGCAATCGAAAAGGGGGAAACGCAGTATGCCCAGCTGAAAGACCATACCGTGCCCCATGACCACCCTATTGCTGGTATCACTTGTGCGCTTCGCTTCAGTAATGAGCGATGGGAATATTTTTTGTCGCAGTGCGATCAAGTCTGGCATCGTCAACCACTGTCGTCTGTTACACCGACTATGGAATCAAAGCCGGTGCATCAGGCTTCATCGTTCACCATTGAAAATCTTGATGCTGATTTAGATCAATTCAAACCCGACTCAGAACAGCAGGAACGGATGAAAGATGCGGCCCGGAAGTTCGCACACGCTGTGATAAATAATCAGTGCGAAGTCTCGCATAAAAAGCCCATGGGACTTTTCCTGACCGGATCAGCGGGATTAGGAAAAACATATCTATGTGCAGCGGTTACCAAAAAAGCAGCCGAATATGGTGTCGACACCCTTTATATAGACGAAGTTACGGCAGCTGGTCTTTATAATGACTCAGAGGGTAATGAAGCGCTGTGGGCTGAAAAGATCGACGAAATGCTTGTCGGTAAGGATTTGGTGGTCATCGATGATGCCAGCGGCGGATATCTTAGTAAACAACTTCTGGCAAAAACAATGAAACATGTGATGACTCATAACAAAGCCATCATGGTCAGTTCAAATCCTCATATTCCTGTCAAAGATGCAACCCCTGACGTTATTGATCCCTTAACCAGGAAAGCTCACAATTTTCTTTATCTGAGCGATTTACAGGGAGACAGTCGCCGTTCTCAATGGTGGTGCAGCTCTGAAGTTCAGGCGGCCGATGCAATAACGCAACTGGGTCAGTATCAAGGTGGCAAGGCGGCAGCAGTGATCATTGAACGCGCTCTATCAATAGACGAAATGGCCAAAATACTCAGTATTCCGGCAGAACAGATCCGCTGGGTGGACTCACCTCTTTTGCCCGGACTCCCACAAAAAATAAGCCCCGATTTCTTTCTGAGCGATTTATCCAAAACACAGCATCAGGCTGTTTTTATTGAGTGTGATGCTGCTGGTGGCTTAATTGAAATTGAGCAGTTCATAAATATTGTTCAGAGAGTACACGATGAAGGCTTAAAGCTGGTGGTTAAAACCGAAGACCGCTCATTATTGTTAAAAAATGTACTGAATTATTTAGAGAAAGATTTCAGTATTAGAAAGTACAGGATCCGTATTGCTGACCGTCTCAAGCATATGTTCCAGGACTTTTCGGAATCCGGACTGTAAAGTTGACTCGGGGCTCGGCTCGCTGAATTGCTTTTACATCGAAAGCTGAGGCGCCGAGGCCTTATAGACCGGAGTCAGTCATTAACGGAGTAATGCCAATCGTGCTTTCTAACTCCCATCTATAGCGCAATAGGGCGTTAGAAAGTTCGATTGGTGTAAGAAGCAGAAAGAGGCAGCAAGCAGCCGCCCGCTCTCCAGAAGGCCGAAAGACCTTTTAATTACAGATCAAAACGGACTTCGTCTAACAGTTTCTGAGCACTCGCGTAGTTCTCTGCCAGCTTGTAGACAGGCAGATCGTCGGATTTGAACTCACCCCAGGAAACGACCAATAAGATTCAAATACGCAATCTGGCAGATTAGGGTTCAAATTCCTGACCTGAGCCCCCCATGTAGTAGTGAACTAAATCATTTCCTCTCTGTCCAATAACAGGGTGATAGTACAAGATACGGATAATTTACCCCTTCTCTTAAGATTGCCTGAAGCATTAAATTTGCCAGGCAAATGAGCTAACCACAAGAACGGTATTAACAGCAGATACAACTTAATAAACAACGACTAATTATGGATAATGTAAATACTTTCGCTAACAGCTATCAGCCCGCTGTACCTCTCCAATACGGAAAAACAGAGACTGAATCTTCTAAAATATCGGCTGAAAATAGCCCCTCTCTCACCACTTCAGGTTCCACCTCAAGAAGTGTAAAGCCCTCGCCAGTAAAAAATGGTGCTGAGATGAACGTCGCTGACAACCCGAAAGAAAGGGTGGATTCAAGCGGGCAGACGCAGAGCCTGAGGAAAAGAATAATTGAAGAGTCTAACGCTGACGCAAGCGATACTGTCGTATCTGCACAAGGTTCAAAACAATGTCTTTCCTCCTGTAATGCCCCTGTCTTACGAGATGATGATGCTACTATGGCAATTCATTTCAAATCTTTAGGCGTGATAACTCCCTCTTACAAAGCCTTCCCGGTAAGTGACAGTAATAAGCGCATGGACGAACAATTTGCCAATAAAACGATTCATTGGCTCGAGCAACTTAACACATTATACGAAGAGCGGAGCTCAGTCATGACAAGCTTTTATGATCCTGTTCCGTTTATGGACGCAAGTTTTACCCAATCGGACAATAGCTTGGTCAAGACAACTTACGATGATTCTCGTGCGCCAGAAGTGCTGGAAGTAAGAAAACGTCTGGGGGTTTTTTATGATGAAGATTATATGAACTATGAACTTCCCAGGCTATCAAACGGTATGAACCTCGTGAAACACACACTACCAGAATATTTTGATAGGACTTACGTAAACAGCTTTGTAGCAGAGGATAACGGGCATACACCCAGTGAGCGTCTGAATGCTTTTTTTCATGGCCCTACCCTTGCGGACTGTGCAACGGCTTTGCTGGCCTGTCAGTATCGAGCCATTGAATCCATCATTGGCACCGACGAATTCAACCGGATCTTTGGTGCACCAGTCGCAAAGTTTAGAATTTCCTGCACGATTAGCCAAAGTTATTATAAGTTCACGAATGGTGCTGAAAATTTAAAACCGATCGAAATCAGCAACCCTATCTATAACCTGTTTTACAATCTTTCGTACCTTGACGAAACCCGCATTGCTTCAGCTGACAAGGAACTGTCAAAACGGGATTTCAAAAAGGGTGATATCATCTACATTGCGGGCGTAAAAGACTACTCGAAGAAACATAAAGTCGGTAATGCCACAGGTTTTAATCTGATATGCACCGGGCAAAACAGCAGCGGACAGAATCTCTATCTGGGGTTTGGTCCGGATAAATTTGATGAACCGAAAACCTACGACCAAGTCAAAAAAATACTGATTGATGGCTACAATAAACCACAGGGTCCTGAAACAATCCATGCTATCGGAAAGGGGGAAAGGCATTATGCCCAGCTGAAAGGCCATATCTTGCCCCATGACCACCCTATTGTTGGCATCACTTGTGCGCTTCGCTTCAGTAATAGGTACTGGAAATATTTTTTGTCGCAGTGGGATCAAGTCTGGCATCGTCGACCACTGTTGCCTGTCACACCGACTATGGAACCAAAGCCGGTGCATCAGGTTTCACCGTTCACCATTGAAAATCTTGATTCTGATTTTGATCAATTCAAAGCCGACTCAAAGCAGCAGAAACGGATGAAAGGTACTGCCCTGAAGTTCGCACACGCTGTGATAAATAATCAGTGTGAAGCCTCGCATAAAAAGCCCATGGGACTATTCCTGAGCGGATCAGCGGGAATAGGAAAAACACATCTATGTACAGCGGTTGCCAAAAAAGCAGCCGAGTATGGTGTTGACACCCTTTACATAGACGATGCTACGGCAGGTACTCTGTATAATGACTTAGAGGGCAATGAGGCGCTATGGGCTGAAAAGATCGACGAAAAGCTTGCCGGAAAGGATTTGGTGGTCATCGATGATGCCAACGGCTCACTTAGCAAAAAACTTCTGGCAAATACAATGAGTCATGTGATGACTCATAACAAAGCCATCATGGTCAGTTCAAATGTTCATATTCCTGCCAAAGATGCAACCCCTGGCGTTATTGATCCCTTAACCAGCGAAGCCCATAACTTTCTTTACCTGAGCAATTTGCAGGGAAACAGTTGCCGTTCCCAATGGTGGCGCAGCTCTGAAGTTCAGGCGGCTGATGCAATATCGCAACTGGGTCAGTATCAAGGTGGCAAGGCGGCAGCAGTGATCACTGAGCGCACTGTATCAATAGACGAAATGACCAAAATACTCAGTATTCCGATGGAACAGATCCGCCGGGTGGGTCCCCCTCTTTTGCCCGGACTCCCACAAAAATTAAGCCCCGATTACTTTCTCAGCGATTTATCCAAAACACAGCATCAGGCTGTTTTTATGGAGTGTGATGCTGCTGGTGGTAAAATTGAAATTGAGCAGCTCATAAATATTGTTCAGAGAGTACACGATGAAGGCTTAAAGCTGCTGGTTAAAACTGAAGACCGCTCATTATTGTTAAAAAATGTACTGAATTATTTAGAGCGTGACGCCTATATTAAAAACTACAGGCTCCGTATTGATGACCGTCTCAAGCATATGTTCCAGGACTTTTCGGAATCCGGACTGTAAAGTTGACTCGGGGCTCGGCTCGCTGAATTGCTTTTACATCGAAAGTTAAGGCGCCGAGGTCTCGTAGACCAGAGTCAGGAGGTAGGTAGCAGAAAGAGCCAGCAAACAGCCGCTGGCTCTTCAGAAGGTCGAAAGGCCTTTCAATTACAGATCAAAACGGACTTCGTCTAACAGTTTCTGAGCGGTTGCGTAGTTCTCTGCCAGCTTATAAACAGGCAGATCGTCAGATTTGAACTCACCCCAGGAAGCAACAATCTTTGAAACAGGTACGTCAGGGTTTACAGGGTATTCCATATTGACTTCAGCGAAGGTGGCCTGAGCTCTATCACTGGCCAGGAATTCCATTAACTTCACGGCATTGTCTTTGTTAGGAGCGTATTTGGTCAGAACCATACCACTCACATTAACGTGGGAGCCATTGCCTTTCTGATCAGGGAAGTTAATGTAAACGGACTCAGCCCATGAACGCTGTTCTTTATCCGACATCATCTTGCCATAGTAATAGCTGTTACCGATAGCCAGATCGCAAACGCCTTCCTTAATAGCCTTTACCTGGGCACGGTCGTTACCCTGGGGACGACGGGCAAGGTTTTCCTTGAAACCTTCCAACCATTCTTTGGTCGCTTCCTCACCATTGTGAGCGACATAAGCAGCAACGAGACCAACGTTGTAAGCGTTTTTACCGCTGCGTGTGCAAATTTTGCCTTTGTACTTTGGATCGGCCAGATCGTCGTAAGTGATGCCTTCCGGCTTCTCTGAACGTTTGGTGCTGTAGATGTTTCTGACACGCTTGGTCAGGGCAAACCATTCACCCTCAGGGTCTCTGTACTGGGCAGGAATGTCGTTATTGATTGATTGGTTGTTAACGGGCTGGCTGAGATCTTTTTCAACCAGATTCATCAGTCGACTGATGTCTGTCGTCAATACGAGGTCAGCAGGGCTCAGTTTGCCTTCACGTTCAAGACGCTCACTCAGACCTTTTTTAGCAAACACCGTATTGACTTCAATACCGGTGTCTTTGGTGAACTCTGCGAACAGAGGTTCAACCAGAAAGGGCTGACGATAGGAGTAAACATTAACCACTTCTGCGGCCAGGGAGATGGCAGATGCAGCCATAAGACCTGTTGCTAAAAGTGCTGAAGAGACTTTATTTTTCAACATGAGCGACAACCGTATTTTTATAATATCAATCTAAATAAGAAATATTATCATTCGCGTATTCTACAGAAATCCTCCTTTATCGCTAGTTTTTAAGTACATAAGTACTAACTTTTTTGTTCTATTCGCCCACCTTTTCAGATTTGCCAGAGCCCCACACTGAACAGCCGGCCTTACGGCGGGCTATATGTGGCTATTGCATCTCAAGATAGGGTGTATCGAGTTCACCCCCCCAACTCACTGGCCTCCCTCATAAGATGTCACAAATGACCTGAGTCGCTCGAATAGTTGCCGTACTTGAGTCGTTGTCAGAAAAAATTGAACGGTGCCAGGTTTTACTTCCTCTTTTTCGGGAGTACAACCTCCTCTGTAAACCCTCCGTTCTTTATAAGCTAATGCACCCTCTACTCCTTCTCCATTAAGGAAACTAATCATTTCATTCCGAATTTTGTAGCCACTCACTCTGCATGGCATTAACAGCATGTCAAGAATGATGTTGTATCCGTGCCCCTCTATCGGGGAAGTTTGTTTTGGATTATAAGGGAATGAGCAGGTTTCCAGTTTCTCAAATAATTTGCAGACTTTCTGCCATAGTTGAACTCGTTTGTCACTTTGGTCGAATTGATTAAGTCGGGATCTGAGATATTGTGCGCCATCAGACCCAAAAGCCTGGGCTAATGTATCTTCAAGAACCTGCCCTGGATGAGTATAAAAGTAATCTCGCCAGACCAATGCTGAGTCAGATTCAGGCAATCGGATATCTAGACTGGGTATTGGTTGCTCAGTAGCGTTTAGCTTTTCAGTTGATTCCAAAGCAGGTAAGGCAACCCCCTGCTGATTAGCTGTGCTGTTGGAATTATCAGGCTCGGTGAATAGAACTTTTGCCATATTGGCTTTGTACATCTCTTCAACCAACTCTGGAGGCAGACTGTCCGGCCAACTATTGTTGTCATAGTTAACTCCGTTAATTTTTGACGTTTTATTCAGTTTCCAGCACACCGTTCCAGACGGTGATTCATTTAGGTCATACCTGGGTCCCGGACTTAAAACCAGTAGTGATTGAATGTTGATGTTAGTTGCAGGTGTGGTTTGCTCGGTTCTTCGATCCGCAAGATCCAGATGGTAGAGTTGGACGGATCCTGCTCTGAATGTAGGGCATAATGGCTCGTCTTCTCTATGAACACTGACGGACATTCCACCAATGGCGCCTGCTAGCGTCTCTACCGGTGATTGATCGGGCGTTGACGGGGGGGGTGACTCGGCAAAGCCGTTATTTCTTATTCCATCCATGGCACGTTCCTCCTAAAAATACATTCATTATTTTGGAGTAGTTTTTGGAATGAAAGTTCAAAATATTGTTGTCAGTACACCTAACTAAACAACAGGACTTCGATTCTGGGTTGAGCGAATGCCCTTCCTTATGGTTCAGATGCCCTTGAGCTCCGCTAGCAGTCTGCGTCTTACCTGATCTTCTGTTTCTCCATCCCCTTTCCAATCTGCGAAGAACCTTCTGACTATTCGAACTTGCTGATACTGCCTTGTGGATAAAAAATATCTTTTTATGAGTCTAAAATACGCTTCAAACGTAGGTTTTATCGACGTTTCAGAGAGGAGATTCTGTTAAAAAAGCGTTGTGGAAAGTTCTATAGAGAAGCTATTTATAGGTACCGGGATAAGATATTGATAAATTTCAGGTGTGGATAAAAACCACTTTATCCACAAGTAAACCACATCTTAACCGAAAGATCCCAACAGCAGACTGACACACTTATTCATTTTATAAATATTTGATATAAATAAATTTTTTTTACTTACCCACAGAAACTACTCACACCATACATAATAAAAATATCTAATAAACACTACGTTAAAGATGGCAATTGTATTTAATATTACGCACAAGTAAGGACCTCTAAAAACAGTAGGAAGATGACATACAAGACTTCGGGCTTTACGACTGAAACCTTCGCTGGTGCCGCTCTAAGCTATACATCTGAAGAAATAAGGCCTTGGTTAAATACCCCCTCAGCTGAAAAAACAGGCTGAAAGCGTCTGTGATGAAAAGGATGCGTGTTGTGGACAAAAGAGCTGAGGTATAATTCGCCTCTTTTTTTTATTAGACCCATAAACGAACAAAGGTGATGTGACCTTGGCAGTGGATTTTCCAACCCGGTTTGATGTGATAGTGATTGGTGGTGGCCATGCGGGCACAGAGGCTGCTCTTGCTTCTGCACGTATGGATGTTAAAACACTCTTGTTGACCCATAACATCGAAACTCTGGGGATGATGTCCTGCAATCCTGCCATCGGTGGTATTGGCAAGAGTCACCTGGTGAAAGAAGTGGATGCCCTGGGTGGTGCCATGGGTCTGGCGACGGATTTGGCGGGTATTCAGTTTCGGGTTTTGAATGCGCGAAAGGGGCCGGCTGTAAGAGCTACCCGTGCCCAGGCGGACCGGTCGCTCTATAAAGAAGCTATCCGAAACATTCTGGAAAATCAGGACAACTTGTGGATATTCCAGCAATCCGCTGATGACCTGATGGTTGAACAGGGTCAGGTTACCGGTGTAGTGACCAACATGGGGGTTCGTTTCTTTGCAACCAACGTGGTCCTGACCGCAGGAACTTTCCTGGGTGGTCGAATTCATATTGGTCTGGAAAATCACAGCGGTGGCAGAGCTGGAGATCCTCCTTCCATAGCATTGGCCAATAGATTGAGAGATCTTGATCTGGCCGTTGAGCGTCTGAAAACCGGGACGCCTGCCCGCATTGACGCCCGATCTGTTGATTTTTCGATGATGGAAGAGCAACCGGGTGATACACCGGTTCCGGTTGTATCCTATCTGGGCTCTGTCGAACAGCACCCCCGTCAGGTGTCTTGTTATATTACCCACACCAACGAACGGACCCATGAGATCATTCGTGGGGGTCTTGATCGCTCACCTATGTTTACTGGTGTGATTGAAGGCATTGGCCCAAGGTACTGTCCTTCTATTGAAGACAAGATCACCCGCTTTGCCGATAAGTCTTCACACCAGGTATTCCTCGAGCCAGAGGGCCTGAATACCAATGAGCTCTACCCCAATGGAATTTCTACCAGTCTTCCCTTCGATGTTCAGGTCGATCTGGTGCGTTCTATCCGTGGTCTGGAAAATGCTCACATTACCCGTCCGGGTTATGCCATTGAATACGATTATTTTGACCCGCGAGGTTTGAAGTATTCTCTTGAAACAAAAGCGATTGGTGGTTTGTTCTTTGCCGGGCAAATCAATGGCACCACCGGCTATGAAGAGGCAGCGGCCCAGGGACTGCTGGCTGGTTTGAATGCCGGTCTGAGAGCGCAAGGTAAAGAGAGCTGGTGCCCTCGCAGGGATGAAGCCTACATTGGCGTTCTGGTAGACGATCTGATTACCAATGGCACCAGCGAGCCCTACAGAATGTTTACCAGCCGTGCGGAATATCGCCTGATTCTGCGTGAAGACAATGCTGATTTGCGTCTGACAGAAAAAGGACGTGAGCTGGGTCTGGTGGACGACGTCCGCTGGTCAGCATTCTGCGACAAAAAAGAGCGAATTGAGAAGGAAAATGAACGCCTTCGGACCACATTCATTCATCCAAAGACCGAAGCTTCGGCAAAAATCGACAATAAACTCTCCAGGCCCATCAGTCGTGAATACAGCCTGCAGGAACTGCTGCGCCGTCCCGAGCTGACTTATACGGATGTTGCCGGACTCTCCGGTGAGCCCCAGGATAATCCACAGGTCTGTGAGCAGGTTGAGATTGCTACCAAGTACGAAGGTTATATCCATCGCCAGACGGAAGAGATTGATCGTCTTCGCCGTTATGAAGGCACAAAGATTCCTGAGGCCCTGGATTACAGCGTGATCGAGGGGTTGTCTAATGAGCTGAAGCAGAAGCTCAATGAAAACAGGCCTGAAACTCTGGGACGGGCTTCCCGAATTCAGGGGATGACACCTGCAGCGGTCTCGTTGCTACTGATTCATCTTAAAAAACGTTCGATGGTTGCCTGATTTTGGCTCGCTGACGCAGACCTGGCTTTATGGTCGAGAAACCAAGCCTGTTTCGATTCGGGTATCGGTTTTTCCTTCTCAAAGCCTCGTCACGGGATGACTGGCGCTTTGTTTTTAAACGATTACGCAGCGCCATTCGTCCTTTTTTTATCGAATAGGGCGTGACAGGTTGAGCGATCAGAGTGGGTTTCCTGATATTCAGAGTCGATGGTGAAAAGTTAGTGATTAACTGAGTCTGCTCTCTGACAGTCAATCCGGTTTCTGACCGATCAACTGAGAAAAGATCAACGGTTGACTTAAGCCTGTTCAGAATAGTCTGTGAGAGTCGTTTGATTATTTTTTTCATAAGTCTGTTGATAACGCACTGTGAGACTTCCCAAAGAAATTAGTAGAGGCACAGCCAAGAGTTTATCATCACCATCTTTTGTCTGATCGACGATTTGTACTCCGGCCTTTTCTTTAAGCCTATCCGCCAAACAGGCTTTTCACCATCGAGAAGGTTTAATTTCAGCCTGAAAAGTGGCACATCGGGTTCGATACTGCTTTTTATCAATAAGGCTATGAAAATTGACGTGCAATCAGAAGGTTATCAATTCGACTGAATCTGCTATTTGCAATACACTATCCATCAAGCCATGAGGCTGTTAATCCATGTACCCTATCTGGACTGCTTCTTGATGTCATTTCTGTCCTTACGTGAACGCATCTGCAAGGGCGCACTTGCGCAATCCCTGTCACTGGCGGATAGCCAGGCAGACTTGCTGACACGTTATGTAGAGCTGCTTGCCAAATGGAACAAAGCTTATAATCTGACTGCCGTCAGGGATCCGTTGGAAATGGTGTCACGGCACATACACGACAGCCTGAGTATTGCGCCCTTTATGGAGGGGGATCATCTAATGGACGTAGGTTCCGGGCCCGGTCTGCCAGGCATACCCATGGCGATCCTGAATCCAGAAAAGCAGTACACCCTGTTGGACAGTAACGGTAAAAAAACACGTTTTATGACTCAGGCTAAAACAGAGCTGGGTCTTGGAAATGTCACAGTGGCGAATTGCCGGGTAGAATCCTTTGAGTCAATCCAGCCGTTTGACGTTATTATGTCCAGAGCATTCAGTTCTCTGGCTGATATGGTGAATGGCTGCCACCATCTGATCAAGGCAGGTGGTAAGTTTCTGGCAATGAAAGGCCTGTACCCGGAACAGGAACTGGTCGATCTGAGGCAGCTAAGACCGGAAATTTCCCTGCTGGAAAGCCATGCCCTTGACGTCCCGGGTTGTGAAGCACAGAGGCATCTGGTTATTCTGAAGGCTGGCGTGTAATTTAAACAGACAGCTTTTCAAAAACATAAAGACGATACGGTAGCAATTGGCAGTGGGAAAAATTCTTGCGGTAACGAACCAAAAAGGTGGGGTAGGAAAGACCACTTCCTGCATCAACCTGTCCGCCTCTCTGGTAGCGACCAAACGAAAGGTGTTATTGGTTGATATGGACCCTCAGGGAAATGCCACGACGGGAAGTGGTATCAATAAACATGACCTGGAGTATTCCTCCTATCACGTTCTGACCGGACGATGCTCCATCGATCAGGCTATTGAGAACGCTGAAGATGCGGGCTACGATGTGGTCCCCACTAACGCTGACCTCACTGCCGCTGAAGTTGAACTCATGTCGATGGAAGCCAGGGAAACCCGGTTGAGAAATGCACTGGCTTCTGTCAGTGAACACTATGACTATATTCTGATTGATTGCCCACCGTCGCTTAATATGCTGACGCTGAATGCTCTGGTTGCCGCAGAAGGTGTCATTATCCCCATGCAGTGCGAATATTATGCGCTGGAAGGCTTAACTGCCCTGATGGAAACCATTACCGGTATCAGACAGACCATTAATCCTAAGCTCCATATTGAGGGGCTGCTCAGAACCATGTACGACCCCCGAATGGGTTTGACCAACGAAGTATCCAGACAGCTGATTGGTCATTTTGGCGATCAGGTTTATCGTACAGTTATCCCACGGAATGTGCGTCTGGCTGAGGCCCCAAGCCATGGCAAACCGGTGCTGGCTTATGACCGAACCTCCAGAGGGGCGGTAGCTTACCTGGCGCTGGCGGGTGAGCTGGTTCGCAGACAAGAGGCTCTTAACAAGGGGCTCAAGACTGAAAGGAAGACAGGGACCTGATGGCTAAAAAACGTCTTGGCACCAATTTAAGTGCATTGATGGGAGGCGCAAACCTCTCATCATCGGTTTCCGATGAATTAACCAACCCGACAGAAACGCCTGAAGGCGAAACACTTGATAATAAGGAACTCAAAGAGATTCCTGTCGAGTTTATGTTGCGTGGCAAATATCAGCCGCGTCGGGATATGCATCCGGATGCTCTGGAAGAACTGGCTGAAAGCATCAAAGCCCAGGGCATCATGCAGCCTATTGTGGTCCGTCCGGTGTCCCGGAATCGTTATGAGATCATTGCCGGAGAACGTCGCTGGAGAGCCGCACAGCTGGCCGGTCTGGCTGAGGTGCCAGCCCTGGTTAGGGATGTTCCTGATGAAGCGGCCATAGCCATGTCCCTGATCGAAAACATCCAGCGGGAAGATCTTAACCCCATTGAAGAAGCCATTGCGCTGTCTCGCTTGCAGAAAGAGTTTGAACTGACTCAGCAGGAGGTGGCTGAGGCCGTAGGTAAATCCAGAGCAGCAGTAGCCAATATCTTGCGTCTGATGTCTTTGAGTTCTGACGTGAAGAAAATGCTGGAATACGGTGACCTGGAGATGGGGCACGCCCGAGCTCTGTTGCCTCTGTCTGATATGGAGCAGCTGGAGGCCGCAAGGACCGTTGTGGCCAAAGGACTTTCTGTTCGCCAGACAGAAGCTCTGGCACGTCGTATGGTGCAGGAAAAAGAGCAGGGTAAGAACAAAACTTCGAAGAAAATAGATCCTGACATCAAGCGCCTGGAAGATGACTTATCGGATCGCGTCGGAGCCAGGGTTGCCATTACCCATAACGCCAAAGGCAAGGGAAAACTGGTGATTTCCTACAACAGCCTGGATGAACTGGACGGGGTTCTGGCGCATATTCAATAAGTGTCCGATGCCCAATAAACACAAGGAGTTTGTTCGCAAAACCCTGATATTAATGTGATTGGCACTCATATAAGCTCTGATGAAAAATATCACTCACAGCATCAGGATCTTCCATGCGTTTCACTAGGGCGACTCTTTTCGCAGCTGTTTTTGCTGCTCTGGCTTCTCTGGGCGGTCCTTCACAGGCAGCCACTATTGAGCTGAGAGTGCTCGAAACCACCGATATTCACACCAATATCATGGATTTCGATTACTAAAAGGGACAGCCTACCAACCAGTTCGGTTATGCTCGTGTTGCAACTTTGATTCGCGAAGCTCGTGCTGAAGTTGAAAACAGTGTTCTGGTTGATAACGGCGACCTGATCCAGGGGTCACCCATGGGGGACTTCATGGCGGATAAAGGTCTGAAAAAAGGAGAAGTCCACCCCGCTTATAAAGCCATGAATTTGATGGATTATGATGTCGGTAACATTGGCAATCATGAATTCAACTATGGTCTGGATTTTTTGGTTAAGGCCATCAGTGGAGCGAACTTCCCCTATATCAGTGCCAACGTTTACGATGCCAAAACGGGTAAGCATGTTTTCAAACCGTACCTGATTAAAAAACAACAGTTCACCGATACCGAAGGTAATATTCAAACAGTAAAAGTGGGGTACATTGGATTTGTGCCGCCGCAGATTATGGTGTGGGACAAAAAGAATCTGGAAGGCAGGGTGATTGCCAGAGACATCACCGAAACGGCAAAAAAACTGGTCCCTCAAATGAAGCAAGAGGGGGCAGAAGTCGTTATTGCAATCCCTCATTCCGGTGTCAGTCAGGAAACTTATAAGGCCATGGCGGAAAACTCGGTCTACTACCTGACCCATTTAGAGGGTATTGATGCCATCATGTTTGGTCACTCCCATGCAGTATTCCCCGGTAATAATTTCGCCAGTCTGAAAGGCGTGGATCTGAAAAAGGGCACCATCAATGGTATTCCTTCTGTGATGCCGGGTCGTTGGGGTGATCACCTGGGGGTTGTTGATCTGGTTCTGGATAACAGTAACGGTCACTGGGAGGTCATAGATGGCAAAGCCATCAGTCGTCCTATTTTTGATCGTCCCAACAATCGGTCTCTGGCCAAGTCTGATGAAGCTGTCCTCAAAGCGGTAAAAACAGAACACAAAGGCACTCTTGACTTCGTAAAACAGCCAATTGGCAAAGCGTCTGACAATATGTACAGCTTCCTCGCTCTGGTTCAGGATGATCCTACGGTTCAGATCGTCAACGATGCCCAGATTGCCTATGTTGAGAGATTTATTCAGGGCGATCCCGATCTGGATGGTATTCCGGTTATTTCCGCAGCCGCGCCCTTCAAGGCCGGGGGTCGCAAAGACGATCCCAATGGCTATACCGAAGTAGAAGCTGGAACCCTGACGTTCAGCAATGCAGCTGATCTCTATCTGTATCCTAACACTCTGGTTGCCCTGAAGATGACAGGTAAAGAGCTGAAAGACTACCTGGAGAGAGCGGCTGGCCAATTTAACCGTATTGATCCCTCCAGCACCGGGCAACAGCATCTGATCAACTGGGATGGTTTCCGTACCTACAACTTCGATGCGGTTGAAGGGGTTAAAAACAGTTCGCAACAATCTATTATAATCTAAAACTATCTTATAAAATCTCAAGTATAAATAAGAGATTAGTGAAGATAGGTGAGGCAGCTCGTCTACTTGGTACAGACCCAGTAACACTTCGAAAATGGGAAAGTACAGGTGAGCTGCTTCCTGCCAGAAAGACCAAAGGTGGAACTCGTTACTACGACATGTCTGAATTCATAGGCTACAGTAACGAAGCTGCGCCTACGCTTTGCTATTGCAGAGTATCCGGTCACGGCCAAAAGCCAGACTTAGACAGGCAGCAAGAGTTACTGGAAGCCTGCTGTTCTGCAAAAGGTTGGCGAACTCAGGTTATACGAAAAAATGCTTGAGACTTTGCGAGATGTTGTTAGCTCACAAGATTGAACTCAGACCGACAAAACAACAAGCCGATTATCTTGATAGAGCTTTTGGTTCTCGTCGTCATGCGTTCAATCAACTGTTAGCCCATTTCAATCAAGAAGGCGTTAAATGGTCAAAGAAGGCTGCGAATGAAAAATACCAAGAACTCAGGCTTGAGTTTCCCTGGTATGCCGAAGTCAGCCAACGTGTGACCAGGAATACAATCGACGATCTTCATGACGCCTTTACTCACTTCTTTCGTCGGGTGAAGAAAGGAGAAAAAGCAGGTTATCCAAGATTCAAGAAGCGAGGACTACACGACAGCTTTTCTCTCAGAGAAAAACCCAAGTTCGATGTTGATGGCAGAACACTTCGCATTGAGAAACTGAAAACCCGCATCAAGATGCGCCAAGAGCTGAGGTTCACAGGAACACCCTGTCAGGTGACGATCAGTAAGCGAGCCGAAAAGTATTTCGCTTCTATTTTGGTAGACACTCAGGATTACGACCCAAAAGCACAAAGCAATGAGTCTGTAGGCGTTGATTTTGGCATCAAGGATTTAGCTATTTGTTCGAATGGCAAAACCTTTGCTGCTAATCAGAAACTGAAAGGCTCTCTGAAACGCCTTAACAGGAAACAGAGGGCGTTAAGCCGCAAAACAAAGGGAAGCAACCGCTATGTGAAAGCCAAGCGAGCGGTTGCCAAACTGCATTACCGGATAAGTAACCAGCGATCAGCCGTACTACATGAGGTAAGTGATTATCTGACGTCAAGATTCAAAATAATCACCCTCGAAAATCTGAATGTCAAAGGCATGGTAAAAAACCGCAAACTGGCAAGAGCAATCAGTGACGCAGGTTTCGGTAAGCTGAGAGAACTTGTTGAATACAAGGCAGAGCTGAGAGGATGCCAGGTTGTGATTGCAGACCGGTTCTTTCCCAGCTCGAAGAAGTGTGCGGTTCATACTTGCGACTACGTAAATGACAATCTTACTCTGTCTGATCGTGAGTGGCGGTGTCCAAAATGTAAAACTCTGCATGATAGGGATTACAGTGCGAGTTTTAACCTTGATAATTATGGTCGAGACACGTTACAGCTCGACCCTAAACCCTACGCAAGAGTGGAGTTAGACACGATTCGTCGTGCATCCATGTGGACGGCGTAGATAAGTCTACATAATTACAGATTATGTCAGATTTTTAGTAGCGGTTGATTATCAGATTGATGTCACTCAGCCTGCCCGTTTTAGCGGCGATGGTCAGTTGGTTAACCCTGACTCTCATCGCATTACCGGGTTGACTCTGAATGGGAAGCCGGTAAAAGACGATCAACCCTTTATTTTGGCCACCAATAATTACCGTGCGTTTGGTGGCGGTAACTTTGCAGGTACCGGAGAGGCGTTTGTTGCTTTCGCTTCTCCAGATGAAAACCGTCAGATTCTGGCAGACTATATTAGCCGAACGACCGAAGAGAAAGGTCAGGTTGTTCCCGGTGCTAACAATAATTGGAGCATTGCACCCATCAATAGCAAGGTAGACCTGAGTGTGGTGGTTGAAACGGCTCCCGGCAAAAAAGCAGAGACATTCATTCAGAAAAACTCGGTGTACAAGATGGAAAAGATTGGCACAGATAAGGAAGGCTTTGCTGTTTACCAGATTGATCTTTCAGAGAAGCGCCATTGATAGCTGCTTATTGTTTTTAATGAAGTGTTTTTAAAGGCTGGATCAGAAGAGGCAAAAAAGAGAAGAATATTGCAGGTAAAAAAACGGCTGCATAAAGCAGCCTAATACCTTGTCGCACACTGGTCAGCTTGGAAAAAGCTATCGGATTTTGTCCTGATGATTACGGGTTTGAATAAACAAAATCTGATAGCATTTTCACTGCATTGATAAATACATTAGCAGGTGAAGATAATAGATATTGAATACATTTATCTTATCTTGTTGTCTTTTATGCTGATCCCTCTTGTAGCTGCTTATCTTTCAATGTCGGAGGTTGAAGGTAGCGGCTACTTATTGTTGATGATGATGATGAGCGAATTATAGAGTTCTGAAAGTCTTTTTGGACAATCAATAAAATTATAGGCACATATAAGTCAAACTTATGGGTCGTGTGTTTTATTGTTACTGGGCTCCTGAAAACTGGTAAGTTTGTCGGTTATTAAAAAATAGCTCAATACATGGTCAGACAAGATTTGGCCTTGAAAAAGTGTTCGAATTTTATCCTGCAAGAAGCCGTAGAAGCAGACAAAACCGGTAACTTATACGACGATCTGATTACTTCAAATGTTTATCTGCTTCGCGGAAAAAAGCACCAAGATTATCAAGCGTTGATGAATACTTTCTCTTTTGTTTGCAGTACACAATTTTTTCGAGAACGGATGTTTGTTTTTTAAGATCGACCCAATGCTTTACATTACGATCATTATATTCTCGGTACATAGCCACTCCTTGTTGGACAATTTTCATAAAAATCTTTCTGAGTACGGTTTCAAAAAAACTCTATGATATTGATCTGCGATGGTGACTGCATTATATGGACTAGGCTTATTCCCTGGATAATCAATAAAACAGGAGAGTCATATAAAGAGCACTTATGAGCGGGTAATTGAAAGGCAAATCAGGAAGCCTGCACCCACTTAAAAACCTCGTTGGTTTTATTATAAAAATCGTCAAGGTTATCGAGGGATGGCGTGCTCTTCTTTATAATGTACGTGTAACGAAGGATCTCTTTCATTGCGGGTGTCATTTTTTAGGCCAACCCGGGTTTTGGTGTCCTTTTCGCTTATAACAACTCCTAAAAGTTAAGGTGTTAACCGTATGGGGTTGATATAAGAAATATTTTTACTATTTGGATTCATTTTAATCTTACTTTCATCTATGCCACCCGGGATTTCACCGTCCTTTTTGAGCTGGCAATGGATATCGGAGCAGTAAATGCATATCACATTGAGACAGCTTGAAATTTTTAAGGCGGTCGCCCAGTCCGGCAGAGTCACAGCAGCGGCAGAATCCCTGTTTATTTCGCAGCCTGCTGCCAGTATGGCGCTGTCAGAACTGGAAAAGCATTTAGGCCCCTTATTTGACCGACATGCTGGTGCGTCCATGACTTTAAACGACTCTGGTCGATCATTATTACCTATGGCAGCAGAGCTGATTGATCGGGCCCACGAGATTGAAACCCAGTTTATAGAGGGTAGCTGCTATAAAGAGGGAACGCTGAAGTTACATGCAAGTTCTACCATTGGTAATAACCTGATGCCTCGTATTCTTGGGGATTTTTTCAAGGAATTCCCTCATATCAGGGCCGAACTGGCGGTTGAAAATACCCGCAGTATCCAGCAGAGAATATTGGCTATGGAGATTGATCTGGGTGTCGTTGAAGGCAGCTGTCTGCACCCGGATATAGAGGTAATCCCCTGGCGCGAAGATGAGCTTGTTATTATTTGTCATCCTGACCATCCCATGGCAGGGAAAACCGTGGATCTTCAGTCCCTGAAACACGAAGAGTGGATACTCAGGGAGCCAGGCTCAGGAACCCGGGAACTGTTTGATGAAGTCTTGGCAACACGTTTATGTACACCTAACGTTATAATGAGTCTTAACCGGGCCGAAGCCGTCAAGCAGGCTGTTATGGAAGGGTTGGGTATTGGTTGTATTTCCAACCTGGCTATATGGCGTGCCAGGGATGCGGGTCTGCTATCGACCATCAATGTTTCTGACCTGACTCTGAATCGTCATTTTTATCTGTTACTTAACAGGAAAAAATATCGAAGTGGCGTGATCAAGAAAGTCTCTGAGTTTATTTTGCAATGGGATGACGAGCTTTTAATCCGTTAACTATTGGATGTCATTCATTGGGGCTCCTGGGATAATATTAACCCGAAGTCGTCTAGCGTCAACCTTTAAGATATTAGTTGAACGTAGGTGCATGTCACTAGTATACTTTCGCGCGCCGTAGGGGTGAAAAAAAGTTCTAAGATTTTCAGTTGTGTGAAGTTTTGCCATCTGATGTTTAACTGTATTCACACATCGCAAAGGCTGAAACCCCTGGTAGTTTCTTAGGGGCGGATTGAGACTTATCGGACCTGTTATGATACTCAGGTTAAGCACAGGAGTCTGTGTCTGTAAGGACGACGTGGAGAGTCAAAAGTAAAGAGATGTTTAGAAGTGACAGTCGGGCCAGTTACCCGCATCTGCAACAGCCACGTATCTATCGTGTAGTCGTTGCTCAACTGTTGGCTACAGTATCTCTGACATTACTTTTACTGCCGCTGGGTAAGTCTTTCGCTATATCCGCCCTGTCAGGTGGTTTGGCATGCAGTATCCCCAATGCTTATCTGGTCTGGAGAGCATTTCGATACCGGGGAGCCAGAGCGGCACAGAAAATAGTCAGGTCTTTTTACCAGGGTGAAGCGGGGAAGTTTGCTTTAACGGTCCTTGCGTTCATTCTGATTTTTACACTGATACCGTCAATCGACCCCCTGGCGATGTTCGGTGCATTTGCTTTGATTCAGGCGGTAAACTGGCTGACCCCTCTTCTTATAAAGAGTTGAGGCGGGTTTACTGACGAAAGATTTATACAATGATGATGGTGTACGGGAAAATTCATGGCAACGACTGCAACTGAGTACATAGCCCACCACCTGCAGAATCTTACCTTCGGTAAGCTGCCTGCAGGTTTTGAACGTGTGGACAATTATGGCAATGAGCTGGGTGTTCTGTCGGAAGACACCTGGACCTTTGCCAGAACGGCTGCTGAAGCAAAAGAAATGGGTTTCTGGGCGCTTCACGTAGACAGTCTGTTCTGGTCTGTTCTGCTGGGTGTGGTGTTCATTACGATCTTCCGTATGGTGGCCAAGCGTGCATCTGCCGGTGTTCCTACTGGTATGCAGAATCTGGTTGAAATGGTCGTTGAGTTTGTGGATGGCAGTGTCAAAGACTCTTTTCATGGCAGAAATAACCTGATCGCACCCCTTGCATTGACTATTTTCTGTTGGGTTTTCTTTATGAACCTGATGGACCTGATTCCTGTTGACTGGATTCCCGGTCTGGCCTCTGCATTGGGCATTCCTTATATGAAGATCGTACCGAGTACGGATCCGAATATTACCTTGGGTATGTCGCTGTCTGTCTTTATGTTAATTATCTTTTACTCCATCAAAGTGAAAGGTATTGGTGGTTTTATTGGTGAGCTGACCCTGCATCCGTTCAGCAGCCCTAACAAGGCTGTGCAGGCTCTGTTGATTCCAATCAACTTCCTGCTGGAATCTGTGACCATGATTGCCAAGCCCATCTCTCTGGCACTGCGTCTTTTTGGTAATATGTACGCAGGTGAGCTGATCTTTATCCTGATTGCCCTGGTCGGCTACATGCAGCTACCTTTGCACTTTGGATGGGCTGTTTTCCATATTCTGGTGGTCACTCTGCAAGCATTCATCTTTATGATTTTGACCATTGTTTATCTAAGCATGGCAAGCGAAGACCATTAATTATAGATATTGTACGTCAGGTGACTGACGTAGTGTGTTAACTAACCTAAAACTTCAATTTAACAAAGACCACAATAGGTCGGGAGGAAATATGGAACTGGTAGTAGGTCTGACTGCAATCGGTGTTGCTTTCATGCTGGGTCTTGCGGCTCTGGCTACAGCTATCGGCTTTGGTTTACTGGGTGGCAAATTTCTTGAAGGTGTTGCCAGACAGCCTGAAACGGCTCCAATGCTGCAAACCAAAATGTTTATCGTAGCGGGTCTTCTTGACGCTGTGCCAATGATTGCAGTGGGTATAGCCCTGTTCTTCACCTTTGCTAACCCTTTTGTAGCTCTGGTTCAGTAATCGCTGCAGTGAAGATCCGGCTTGGCGTTGAAGTACGGCCGGTCTGAGAGCCGTAACGAAACGAAAAGCCGAATAAAGATCCTGGTTGTACTCATTGGCTAGGTAAGCTGATCTAAACAACTTTGTTGGGAGCGTCTTATTTTGCTAAATAGAAGTAGTACGCTCATCTGAGGCAGGATTTTAAGATTTTACTGGAGCATTTGGAGTTCGCATGAATATCAATGCAACTATCATCGGTCAGACGATCGCCTTTGCTGTGTTTGTCTGGTTCTGCATGAAGTATGTATGGCCACCCATCATGCAGGCCCTTAACGACCGTAAGAAGCAAATCGCTGACGGACTGGACGCTGCAGCTCGTGGTCAGAAAGAGCTGGAACTGGCTCAGAAAAAGGTTCTCGAAGAACTGCGTGAAGCCCGTGAAAAGGCTCAGGAAATCATCGAGCTGGCAAACAAGCGTTCTGCCCAGATCCTTGACGAGGCCAAAGAGCAGGCCCGTGAAGAAGCTGACCGCATCAAGGTGGCTGCACAGGCTGACATCGAGCAGGAAGCTAACAGGGCCCGCGAAGCTCTTCGTTCTCAGGTTGCAGCTCTGGCTGTAGTCGGTGCTGAGCGTATTCTGGGTGAGAATCTGGATGAGTCAGCTAACAGCCGTCTGGTTGATGACCTGGTTGCTGAACTCTAAAGGGGATTGACCATGGAATTGACTACATGTGCCCGTCCCTACGCCAAAGCCGCATTCAAGATAGCAAAAGAGCACGATCAGTTATATGAATGGTCTCAGATGCTAACGTTATGTGCGAGTGTATCCAGGCGTGAGGCTGTGGGCAGGATGCTGAAAGACCCGTCCACCACAGGGGAGATGAAGGCAGACGCCTTTATCAAACTGTGCGAAGGCAGTATTTCGGTTGAAGTCGAGAATTACATTCGGATCCTTACGAATAAAAAACGGATTTTTCTGCTTCCCCAGATCGACGCGATCTTTGAGCAGATGAAAGCACAAGATCAGAGTTATCAGGATATAGTCGTCACTTCGGCTTTCCCGCTGTCCGATGAACAGCAGGACAAAATTGCAAAGAAAGTTGAAAAACGACTTGGTCGATCAGTACGAATGCATACACAGGTAGATACCTACCTGATCGGCGGCGTCATCGTGAAAGCTGGAGACCTCGTTATCGACGGCAGTGTCCGCTCGCGGTTGACCAAGCTTGCCGATGCGATGATTTCATAATTACTTTTTTTTAAGTAAAAAGTTTGGCAGGTAAGCTATGCAACTGAATCCTTCCGAGGTCAGTGACATCATCAAGAGCCGCATAGAGCAGCTTGATGTGTCCAGTGAAGCCCGCAATGAGGGCACCATCGTCAGTGTCACTGACGGTATTGTTCGTATACACGGTCTGCAAGACGTAATGTACGGAGAAATGATCAAGTTCTCCGGCGGTGTATACGGTATGGCGTTGAACCTGGAGCAGGACTCCGTCGGCGCCGTTGTATTAGGTGACTATAGTCAGTTGGCTGAGGGCCAGACTGTTCAGTGCACCGGACGAATTCTTGAAGTACCTGTTGGCAGGCAGTTGCTCGGACGTGTTGTTGACGCGCTGGGTAACCCCATCGACGGCAAAGGCCCCGTTGAAGCTACTGAAACGTCGCCAATCGAAAAAGTAGCGCCAGGCGTTATTGCCCGTCAGTCTGTCGACGAGCCGATTCAGACAGGTTACAAGTCCGTTGACGCCATGGTTCCTGTTGGTCGTGGTCAGCGTGAGTTGATCATCGGTGACCGTCAGACGGGTAAGACCGCTCTGGCCATCGACGCGATCATCAACCAGAAAGGAACTGGAATTAAGTGTGTGTACGTAGCGATTGGCCAGAAGCAGTCTTCTATCGCCAACGTGGTACGCAAGCTCGAAGAGCACGGCGCCATGGAACACACTATTGTTGTTGCCGCAGGTGCTTCTGATCCGGCATCCATGCAGTTCCTGGCTCCTTTTGCCGGTTGCTCCATGGGTGAATACTTCCGCGATCTGGGTGAAGATGCCCTGATTGTTTATGATGATTTGACCAAGCAGGCCTGGGCCTATCGACAGATCTCTCTGTTGCTGCGTCGTCCACCGGGCCGTGAAGCTTATCCGGGTGACGTATTCTACCTGCACTCCCGTCTGCTGGAGCGTGCTTCCCGTGTAAACGCCGAGCATGTTGAAAAGCTGACCGATGGTAAAGTGAAAGGCCAGACCGGCTCCCTGACGGCTCTGCCTATCATTGAAACCCAGGCAGGTGACGTATCAGCCTTCGTACCGACTAACGTAATCTCTATTACCGATGGTCAGATCTTTCTGGAAACCGATCTCTTCAATGCGGGTATCCGTCCTGCGATGAATGCCGGTATCTCTGTATCCCGTGTAGGTGGTGCTGCCCAGACCAAGATCATCAAGAAACTGGGTGGTGGTATCCGTCTGGCTCTGGCTCAGTACCGTGAACTGCAGGCGTTTGCCCAGTTTGCCTCTGACCTTGATGAAGCTACCCGCAAGCAGCTCGAACACGGTCAGCGTGTTACTGAACTGATGAAGCAGAAACAGTACGCGCCAATGTCTGTTGCTGACATGGGGGTTGTCATCTACGCCGCTGAAAAAGGCTACCTGGAAGGTGTTGAGTTAAACAAGATCCTGGACTTTGAAGCTTCCCTGTTGAGCTTTGTGAACTCTGAATTCAGTGAGCTGATGGCTCGCATCAATGAATCTGGAGATTACAACGGTGAAATTGAAGAGGGTATCAAAGCGGCTATTGAGAAGTTCAAGGCCACCCAGTCATGGTAACGGTTTTCAGTGGTCAGTGGTCAGTGGTCAGTAAAGCTGGCTTACTGGCCACTGGCCTCGAAAGCCTGGCTTGAGGAACTGAATAATGGCAGGCGCAAAAGAGATCCGGACGCAGATATCGTCCATTAAAGGTACGCAGAAGATCACCAGCGCCATGGAAATGGTGGCGGCGAGTAAGATGCGTAAAGCTCAGGAGCGGAGAGAAACCAGCCGCCCTTATGCCGAGCGTATCCGTCAGGTTGTAGGGCATGTTGCTCACGCCAATGCCGAGTACAAGCACACCTTCATGACAGAACGTGAGGTGAAGCGTGTCGGTTTTATCATCGTTTCCACGGATCGGGGCCTCTGTGGGGGTCTGAACATCAACCTGTTCAAGAAAACCATTGAGAGTATGACTCAGTGGAAAGATCAGGGTGCTGAAATAGATCTTTGCCTGATCGGCAGCAAGGCTGTTGGATTTTTCCGTAGCTACGGCGGGAACGTCGTAGCAGCCACAACACATATTGGTGACTCACCCAACATTGCTGATCTGATCGGTGGTGTAAAAGTGATGCTGGACAAGTACGAAAACGGCGAAATTGACCGTTTGTATGTTGTTCACAACCGCTTCGTCAACACCATGACCCAGTCTCCTGAGGTATTGCAGTTGTTGCCTCTGGTTCCAGATGAAGATGAGTCACTGAAAAGACCCTGGGATTACATTTATGAACCTGATGCCAAACAATTGCTGGATGGCCTGTTGGTCAGGTATATCGAATCCCAGGTATTCCAGGCAGTAGTAGAAAATAACGCCTGTGAGCAGGCCGCGCGAATGATTGCCATGAAGAACGCAACAGATAACGCCGGCAATCTGATCGATGACCTTCAGTTGGTTTACAACAAGGCTCGTCAGGCTGCAATCACACAGGAACTGTCCGAAATCGTCAGTGGCGCTGCAGCGGTGTAAATAAGGCGGCTGTATAAAAGATTAAAGGGTAGAGGAAAGGCTATGAGTAGTGGTCGTATCTTACAAATCATCGGCGCCGTCGTTGACGTCGAATTCCCCAGGGAAAGTGTTCCCAAAGTCTACGACTCTCTGAACGTCGAAGACAAAGATCTGGTACTGGAAGTTCAGCAACAGCTGGGTGACGGTATTGTTCGTACTATCGCCATGGGTTCCACCGAAGGTGTATCCCGTGGTCTGACAGTGGCTAACAGTGGTGAACCGATTCAGGTACCTGTAGGTACCAAGACTCTGGGTCGTATCATGGACGTTCTGGGTAACCCTATCGATGAGAAGGGACCTATCGGTGAAGAAGAGCGTGCGTCCATCCACCGTAAACCACCCACCTATGCAGAGCAGTCCGCTTCCAACGAATTGCTGGAAACCGGCATCAAGGTCATCGATCTTGTCTGTCCTTTTGCGAAAGGTGGTAAGGTAGGTCTGTTCGGTGGTGCCGGCGTTGGTAAAACCGTAAACATGATGGAGCTGATCCGTAACATTGCGATCGAGCACTCCGGTTTCTCTGTTTTCGCGGGTGTCGGTGAGCGTACTCGTGAAGGTAACGACTTCTACCACGAGATGACCGATTCTAACGTAATCGACAAAGTATCTCTGGTTTACGGTCAGATGAATGAGCCACCCGGAAACCGTCTGCGTGTTGCTCTGACAGGCCTGACTATGGCTGAGAAATTCCGTGACGAAGGTCGTGATGTACTGCTGTTCATCGACAACATCTATCGTTACACCCTGGCGGGTACTGAAGTATCTGCTCTGCTGGGTCGTATGCCATCTGCGGTAGGTTACCAGCCAACTCTGGCAGAAGAGATGGGTGTACTGCAGGAGCGTATTACTTCCACCAAGACCGGTTCTATCACCTCTATCCAGGCCGTATACGTACCTGCGGATGACTTGACTGACCCGTCTCCGGCGACCACCTTTTCGCACCTTGATGCGACAGTTGTACTGAGCCGTGACATCGCTTCCAAGGGTATCTACCCTGCGATCGATCCTCTGGATTCTACTTCCCGTCAGCTGGATCCTCTGGTTATCGGTCAGGATCACTACGACGTGGCTCGTGGTGTGCAGACCGTACTGCAGCGTTACAAAGAGCTGAAAGACATCATTGCAATTCTGGGTATGGACGAACTGTCTGAAACAGACAAGCAAACGGTCACACGTGCTCGTAAGATTGAGCGTTTCCTGTCCCAGCCATTCTTTGTTGCGGAAGTCTTCACTGGCGCACCTGGTAAGTACGTTTCCCTGAAAGACACCATCAGTGCCTTTAAAGGTATTCTGGCCGGTGAATACGATCACCTGCCAGAGCAAGCGTTCTACATGGTAGGCGGCATCGAGGAAGCGATCGAGAAAGCCAAGTCCATGTAATGGCCGGGACGCTCTGCTTTTCAGGAGCGTCACCCCGTACCGGGAATGGCTCAATCATTTCCGGTCTACCGTCCATTCGAGGACATAAGAGGAGGTGACACAAATGGCGATCACGGTTCACTGTGACATCGTCAGCGCCGAGGAGGAGATCTTCTCCGGACTGGTAGAGATGGTTATTGCTACCGGTTCTCTGGGTGACCTGGGTATTGCCCCTGGCCACACGCCTCTGCTGACTGATCTGAATCCGGGTCCAATCCGCCTGATCACCCAGGGCGGCGAAGAAGAGGTGTTCTACATCTCAGGTGGATTTCTGGAAGTACAGCCTAACCAGATTAAGGTTCTGGCTGACACGGCTCTGCGTGCAGACGATATGGATGAGCTTGCAGCTGAAGAGGCCAAGAAACTGGCTGAACAGGAGCTGACTAATCAGAGCGGTGAGTTTGATTACTCCCGTGCAGCCACTCAGCTGGCTGAAGCTGCTGCCCAGCTGCGAACTCTGCAGGCCATTCGCAAGAAGCTTGGAAAATAAGCAACTTGTGTCTTATAAAAAAGCCCGGTTGATTCCGGGTTTTTTTATACCTGAAAAAATCACCTGCACGGGTACAACGGGATTGAAGTATTTTGTCTTTTTTATTGCTGCATGAAAAACCGGAAACCGTTACTCCCTAAGTTATTTTCCAAAGAAGGAACATCGGGCAATTCGTCAACGTTAATGATATTGGGTTGACCGGGGAAAGGATCTTGCTGATAGGCAAAAGTCCAGTGGTTTGTATTGATGAATACTAAGATCAACGCATTATCAATATGTTGAGGTACATCGGCAGGGTCAATGTCTTCCGGCTGGCCCTGGTTCCACACAGTCACCTGCAAATCAGAGCTATGGTTGAATTGCGGGTGTATTACAACAACGCTCCTGCCGAATGCCAGTGAAGCGAAGGCAGCCATGGATATATCAACCCAGCCGTCTGGCCCGTCTGATGATATCTGGGCTAAAAGTTCCGGGGCCAAGGACATAATGCTTTCGGGAACATAACCCTGGTAGTTTGAGGGGGACGCAAGAAAGTTTTGTAACGCACGTCTTATGCTTTCTTCATCGTAACCCGGTAATTGCTGTGCCAGCGCATGGGTAAAGCAATGTCCATCACCGGGAGTATCACCCAATGTCAGCTGTTTTTGTTCGAGAAATTCATTGAGTTGCCGGGCATATTCAGACCCGTCTGTGGTATTCGTTTGTAGTTTCTGATAAATGGTCGATAGCTGCTGCGCAATATCTTCACGCGCCAGATGGTTAAATATGAATTTTCTTTTATAACCACCTATGTAATGCATATGGGGATGGACCGTTGCATCGCCAACGCCGATCGCATGAAAGATCAATGTCCATAGTGCGCTGTGCAGGGGAGAGTAGCTATAAGCAGCAATGAAATTTATGGTATCGATCTCACTGTAACCGGGGCGCAGAAAACCAATGCTGAACATCACCTGCAGCATTTTCGAAATGCTTATGTCATCAGTGTCAAGCTTGGCAATCCCTTCATTGAGCAACTCAGGTGCTGTAATGGGAGAGTTAACAACGACTTCCTTGATTCCTTCTGGAAGTCTATTACTACCCGCGCTGATCATAAAGAACCCCCGGGGTTTCTCGCTGTCATCCCTGCTGCGATGATCGGCATTGAAATCTGAGAAATCAGGTGTCGATGTAAAAGGGGGAACTTGATTTTCTGTACTATACCATTGTTGTTGGGTTTGCCCGTTTTTATATTTGTTCGCAGCGTTTTTCAGAGCTGAATAGCTGACTCCACTGAGCGTAACAGAATCCTGGGGTTTAAAGGGCAATTGTGTCTTATTCTGATCCGGAAGCAATCGCACTAAAGCATTAATACTTGATATGTGCCGGTTGACAAACAGTCTCAGGGCTTGCTCTTGTTCCCGTGCAAATTTCCGTTGCTGTTCCAGCTCCCGGTCCGGGTCCAGCATCAACCTCATTGTCTGTCTCTGTCGCAGCCAGGGAACTGAGTTCATGTAAGTTGATTTTATGGTTTCAAACACAGCCCCCTTTAGTTGAATGACCGAGCTGGATAATTTATGCAATTCCCAGGCAGCCAGTTCTTTCTCGCCATTGATTGGCTTGTTCTCAATAATGTCTAACAGCTCAGCTGTTGTCATATTATCGAAGTTAGTAGTGCTTAGTGCTTGTGATAAACGTTTATACAGATCAGCCAGAGTGAAAGCCATACCCAGATGAAGTGCATCGTTGAGCCTTCCAACGAATTCTTTTTCCTGATCTGTCAATTGTGTCCATATTTCTTCTGATTCCTGATTGTTACTTGTTGCGGGATCTTCCTGCATTGGATCACTAACTGGTGTTACCGAATAGGCCAGGATAAAGTCGTTTTTCGGTTTTGGTACAGAGCCCTCATTGTCAAGGAGCATAAGCCTTATTTGCATAGCCATTGAATAAAGCTCTGAGGTATTGTCTCGTCTTGAAAAAAAACCTGGAAGCGGATAGATAATGTTTGAATTAAGAAGCTGTATCAGTTTTTCGGGGTATTCAGTGAAGTACTGAAAAAGTAGCCCGGTTATATCTGTTTTATCTTCAACGTTTATGCGGTCAACATACTGCCAGAAAGAAGGCGTGGCATTGGGATCTTCAGGCTCATATTCAAGCAGGTCGTGAAGGCTTAACACGTTAGAGGCCTGAGTTGTAAAGCGTCCGGTGGACCTTTCCAGTTCAAGGTAACGATAGATTTTTTTATTGTAATCAACTCTTGTCAGGTCCTCCCTGACATGGGTGTAAAAACTAAAATTGTCTCTGCATTTCAACCAATGGGCATAGCCATAGGTTGCAGGTAATTGGGCTTTAGCTGAATCAGTACAATGGCTGCTTTTAATCAGCAGAGAGATATCCAGCAGTTTTTTTCTTACCAGCTGATAATAGTGCTTTTGTTCTTCATTTTCTGCCTGAACCGGAGAGGCTGTATACAAAAGAGCAAGTACAAGTGCTTTAAATTGAGGTTTTTTTAATACAACACTTATTAATAAAGTTTTTGTTAACGCTGTCCTCAGCTTTTTAATATCCATAGTATCTTATATCCTGTTTATGATTTTAATTAAGGTTGTCAATTATAGTCGAAATTAATAAAAGTGCCGGTCTTACCCATTTTGCGTAAATAAAACCCACCCCCCCTATTCAGGAATAAATAAATTGGTACGTAAATACTAAATTGACATCCTCTAGTTCGGTGGGGGGCTCACGCAAATTGAAGATAAATACTGATTTTAATAAGGGAGAAGCAGGCAGAGATTATATATAGGGTTATTTCTTTATCAAACTGTCAAATCATTGAACGCATGTGCCATGCAATAGACTTCATAAGAATCAGTTTTTATAAATCGTTTATATACAGTTGGCCGCTGAAAGACACACTATACTTCCGGCTTTGTTGAGTGTGATGGGGCCTTAATTCATAGGCTCTTCGCCATATCGCAGTTACCGTCGGGGAGTTTAACTATGGAAAGAGTTTTAAGGGTTTTGCCTGTGCTGGTGTTATCCGTTTCTGTCACTTTTAATGGTATAGCTTTTGCGGGTGGAGAGAAAAACATCGGGGTGCTTATGGAGTCGAATTTAGATAAACCAGGAGAGTATAAACTTGCAATATTCTTGATCGGTTTTGCATTGGGCGGGACTGCGTCTTGGGTAACTTATTACCTGGTCTCACATTCTTTTCAGACAAATACTGAAGACGACTCAAATGTTGAGAAAGGAAATTGTGTGGGTTTATCATCAAATCAGAGTACTGCCAGCAGCAATTCCAGTGCATTGATGCAGACGACGAAGGTTCCTGAACACTATCAGAAAACAATCATTGATCAGCACAATCTGCTTCCTTTTAGTGTCGATGAGGATAACTATGCTGATGCGAAGAAAAAACTGAAGTACCTCTGGGCAAGGGCGACCTTGCTTGATGCCCATCCCCTGCACCTTGATGAAGGCAAAGTTCAACCGGCACTATTTCCATTGAATACTGCATACGATCCGGTTTATCCCATTGGGTCAGCAACCGAGCTTTGTATTTCTCCACTGCCGAAACCTTTAACCAAAAAATTCCGCTGCAATGATCAGCAACTGACCGGATTTTGTCGAGTCAAGTTCATGCTCAATGGCAAGATCAGTACCTTGGTTGGTATGCTGGCAAACACACCCGATAATGTCAGCGGATGTCTGTTATCGAGTCGAAAAAGAGATAATTTCCTGGTGTCGTTGGGGGATGAAACTTTGTTACCCAGAGATATTCTGGTCAGCGACAAAAAGTACTATCAGATTAATGTTACTTATGACAAGGTCTCCTATCAATTTCAGGATTGGCTCTGGAATCTACTACCCTTTGCATCAACAATACTGTTGTCTGGAAGTTTGCGTCATGAAAGCCTGTGTAAAGATGGGGCCAGTCCCGGAGTCCAATGGTACAACGATGGAGCTCATAGCAGCGAGTATCGATGTGCAGCCCTGACAGCTGAGGCTGAGCCAGCAGGCGATATATCCCACTTTATCCCTGTACGACAGAAAGCTCATGAAAGCAGACCGTCTCCTGTGATATGGCAGGAAGTGCCATTGCAAGAAGATAAAGGAACAGTCAGCATCGAAGTTCAGAAATACTTTTGTTCTCCCAGAAAGCCTTACAAAGAATTTATGCTGGGCTCACTGGCAGGAGAGGGAGTTGATAAGTATTGTACATACATTGGTACCAGTGGAAAAAGTGGCTTCGTCGCTACTAATCAGGATGGCAGCATCGCTTCCGATTACCTGACTCCTGCGGTCGATGGTAATATTCGCTGGCAGGCATTTGAAGATGATCTGCCAGAGAAGGCCATTATTGCCGGTTATAGCTTTTCAAGTTCTGGTAAAAAAATAAGCAAGGTACCGGAATATTTTTGCCGTTTTGTGAATAACGGTTTCAAGACATACGGCAAGTATTTTAAGAAGAGCAAAGATTGTAAAGCTTCTTTTGCAACACCCAATGGAGACTCCCACGCTTTAGTCGATTCAAAGACCTTTGAAATTCTGGTCGGGGAGTGATGGAATCAGTTGAAGGGGAAGTGTGTATTCCTGAAAGTCTTTGAACCAACTGGTCAGGTACTTATTTCATAAGAATCAGTTTTTATCGAATGAGCGTAAAAGCCAGTACTTCTAGAGGGTGTAGCAAAACTCTCTCCAACGTGCGAACGAGTTGACTCTCGTCATTCCCGACTTAATTCTCGTCATTCCCGCGAAGGCGGGAATCCACACTGACTCACCTCAGAACCATACTGCCCGGTGCCCCCCTGGCCTTGTCATCCCCGAGAAGGCAGAGATCCACCGTTGGCGCTGGACTCCCGCCTTCGCGGGAATAACGACTTCAGAGCATGGGAACGAGCTATTGGAGTTTTGCGATGGAGTTTTGCGAGACCCTCTTCACGGCGGGGAGGATGTCAAAAATCATTTCTATACTATTTGCTGTTGGAATAGACACTAAACTCTTGGCTTCTTTGAGAGTTATGGATACTTTGTTTTTGGGCTCTTAACTCTCAACTTATCACAGTTATTGCGTGGAGTGGCTTGGCTATGAAGCGAGTTTTGCGGGCTTTATCCGTGCTGGTGTTATCCATTGCTGTCACTAACAATGCTATCGCTGTGGTTGGGGCGCAAGTCCATGAGTTGCGTACGTACTCGTATTCACAACAATTAAAGGATTCAACGTTATTTAGGGTACTGGCTGTAATGGGCTTATCTGTGTTTGTTTTTGAGGCGGGGTTCTCGGTTGGGCATTTTTCTACGCTATACGCTTTAGAACTTGAGAAAGCTGACAAAGCTGAGAAAAAGAGTCCTGGTA
>NZ_CP120717.1:1412500-1600000 GCF_032883915.1 Endozoicomonas sp. 8E
GGAAGAGAGGGGATATTCTGGCCGAAATAGTTGGTCAGATTGATATGGAGGGCAAACCCGAAAGCGGAAACCAGAAACAGAAGCTGTGCCGATTCAAACTGCCAGCTGCCATCCAGTGCCAGCAGAGCCATGCCTGCAAGAGACAGGGGCAGGGCTAATAGTGTTTCCCGTTTTAAATGGCTGCTGAAAAACAGCCAGGCAATAATCGGAGCAATAATGCTCAGCATACTGGTAATGAATGCGCCCTCGCTGACCTGGCCGGCACGGTTGATCGCCAGAATCCAGATCATCATGGTGATGCCCTGAACCAATCCCACGGAAACAGCACAGCGCCACTGCTTCAGGTTCAGTCTGAAGAGTGAATACCAGCAAAAGATCACCAATAACAGAAAAGAGCCCAGAAATCGCAGTGCCAGAAAAGCGATGGGAGGTAGACCTTCAAGTGCCAGTTTGGTGAAAATCCAGCCACTGGCTGCCAGTAAAGTCACTAGCAGCATTACAGCATCGGCCTGGAGTGAGCGAGACATATTGCAGAGGAGTCCTGAGTTGAAAAAGTCCGATTGTATGGCGGGTATATATGTTTTGTAATACGGAGTTATCAGGTTGTTTAATTCTCGTCAGGGTTGATTTAATCTTCAAATACTGCCCTCCTTTTTTTTCTTTCGAACCCCTGATACAACCTATGTTCTGGCATAAACGCGGCAATGGTCATGCTGCTTATCAATGGTTGAGGAATAAACTTCAGGAGCTGATCGGTCAGAGCAGTTGATAATTAATAGAGATAATCACCGTAACAGGTTTCCTGCGAGGAGGGGGGAGGGGCAGTGAGCGTTCAATGGCTTTCATACTACTGGCTTTGAATGCCTTTTTGCCGGCCAGCATAGTGGCTTTTCCCAGTGTTCCGTCAGAGTTGATTTCAATTTTGATTTTTACTTCTCCTTCCAGTCGCCTTCTTTTAGCCTGGAAGGGATACAATTTGTAGCGATTGATCCGGTATTGAAGTTGAGCCACCCATTTCTGAAATTCATCAGGCTCCAAATGCCCGGCTTTTGAATTGATGAGTTCTTCAACTGGCTCTCCTGCAGTTTGCTGGTTGAGATTAGATGCAGGAGGCTCAACCGGTTTTGCGTCCCTGTGTTTGTTTTCTTCCTGGTTGGCCGGCTCTTGCTGAATCTTTTTCTTTTCCGCCCTGGTCGTTATGACTTTCTTGTTTTCTGCTTTTTCAGCCTGCTCTGTTTTTTCAGTGGTTTGAGTGCGCTCAGTGTTTTCAAACTGAGAATCTGGTTTTGTCAATTCCGAGCCGATCGTAGCTTCTGAAGCGGTCAGGTTTTTTTCAATAGCAGGCGTTATGGCGGGTTGATGAGATACCAGTTTGATTTGAATGCCCGGTGTTTTCGGAGCAGTCATCCAGCTACTTTCGGTATAGCCCAAAAGCAGGGTGTGAAAGACTACTGACAACGTCAGGGGGATGAACAGATGCCTGATGGTAGATTCCTGTTCCATGATTGGCAACCCACAGAGCATAGCAGTTTAAACAGGAATTAAAGAAGCAGGTCTTAAAAGGAAACCCCGACATGGTCAGGGCTTCTTAAGAATATCAAGAAAGCTTTATTGGGCTATCAAAATCCCGAGGCCCGGTATGACAAAGAAGGCCAGCAAAAGATACAGGAATGCATAAGCGCGGTTTTTTATAGCCAGATCAGACAATTTTTCTGCAGCATAGAGAGGAATCTCACGTAGCCACTTGAGGCCATAGATAAGGGCTACGGCAAACACGTTGAAGAACAGGTGTACCAAGGCAATGGTCATTGCGTGCACTGCGTCTGCACCGACGATGGCCGTTGCCGAAAGCAGCGCTGTGATGGTTGTACCTATGTTGGCACCCAGAGTGACAGGGTACATCTGACGAACGGTGAAGACGCCACTGCCTACCAGAGGAACCATAAGACTGGTGGTGGTAGAAGAGGATTGCACCATTACGGTCATAACAGTACCGGAGGCAATACCGGAAACCGGACCACGACCAATAGACTTGTGCAGAACGTCCCTGGCACGACCCACCATAACTTTTTTCAGCAGCTTGCCCAGTCTTACGACCGAGCTGAAGATAAGGAAGATACCAAAGGCGATCATGGTCAGGCCAGCCAGTGTGCTGTCGGGCAGGAGGCCTGCAAAATCCTTGACAATATTCACGGCCGGCTTGGTCAGGGGCTTGACGAAATTCAGGCTACCCATATCAATAGCAGAGCCACCCACCAACAGTGTGGCTACATGCTGAGAAATATCGCTCAGGAAGCCGGTCATCAATTCCAGAGGCAACAGAATCAGAACCGCCAGATAGTTAAAGAAGTCGTGAACTGTCGAAGCAGCAAAGGCCCGCTTGAAGGACTTGTCGCAACCCATGTGACCCAGACTGACCAGAGTATTTGTGATGGTGGTACCAATATTGGCTCCCATTATCATAGGGATCGCCATTTCTACCGGCAGGCCACCAGCCACGAGGCCAACGATAATAGAGGTCACTGTACTGGAAGACTGAACCAGAGCCGTGGCGAGGGTACCGGCAATCAGTGCCAGCATAGTGTTGTTGGCAAAGCTGAACAGCTCTGCAGCGGCTTCTGCGCCGCCCACGGCCATTTTAAAACCGGAGCCCACTACGCTGACGGCAACCAGGAGAGCATAGATCCAGAGGATAACTCTCAGCCAGATACGGCCATAGTGCCTGCTGGTGTATTTGTAGTCAGCTTTGGTGCTGGCTTGACTTATTGCTTCAGACATTTTCTGCACCTTGGTGCTGTGTGAATAAAGATGATGGTGAAAATATAAGTGTTTTGTTTCAGAAATATTACAGTTATGACATTTTTTTGAAATATTTAAAAAAGACGCCTGTCCAGGAGGCTGGCAGGCTACCAGAGCAGAGACTGAAGAAATACGACAGTACCCGTTTTATGATCAGCCTTTTCCAACCCGGAACCCGAAGGTCCCAAAAGCGTGGGAACCAGAGTGTTGCGACAACCTGCAGAAAAGCGAGTGGTTACCTGAGAAGTTTATCGAACATCTGCACTCTAACCGTTTCTCCTGCCTCAACATTCCCCTGGGAAGCTGGCAAAATGATGTAACAATTAGCCATGCTCATGGATCGGAGAATCCCCGACCCCTGACTGCCCGATGTTACTACCTCGGCTTCTCCCTTCTCGTTGGTTGAGAGAATGCCCCTCTGGAATTCCAGGCGACCGGGTTGTTTCTTGAGGGGAGTGAGACACGTTGCTGGCAGTTCAGCAGCAGGAGCGGGTTCTGCTCCCATCATATGTTGCAATGCGGGCACTGCCAACTGTTGGAAAGTCACCGTAGCGGAAACCGGATTGCCCGGTAGCCCAAAGAAAACACTGTTGGGAAGTTTGCCAAAGGCAAACGGTTTGCCGGGTTTGATGGCCAGCCTCCAGAAGGAAGTATGGCCTATTTCACTGAGAATATCTTTGACAAAGTCAACGTCACCTACGGATACTCCACCAGAGGTAACAACCGCATCAGCCTGCTGATCAGCTTCCAGAAAAGCTTTCCGGATCTCGTGACGGTCATCACGGAGTTTTCCAAGGTCAATCACTTCTGCACCCAGTCGCTTGAGCATCGCTGATACTGCAAACCTGTTGCTGTCGTATATATTGCCTTGTCCGAGAGTCTCACCGGGCAGCTTCAGTTCATCACCCGTGGAAAAGAGCGCTACTTTTATTCTGCGAATGACTGGAACTTCAGGGATTCCCAATGAAGCCAGCAGACCTATATCCTGGGCTTTGATGATGTGGCCCTTTTCAAAAACCTGACAACCTTGAGGAATATCTTCACCGGCACGGCGAACATTGTTGCCTGACTGGGAGGGTAGCTTGCTGAAAGCAATACCCTGTCCGGTGATCTCGGCCTGCTCCTGCATGATGACCGTATCGGCACCTTCAGGAATGGAAGCACCTGTCATGATTCTTATACAGTGGCCAGCGGGCATAGAACCCTGATAAGGGTGTCCGGCCAGAGATTTTCCGGCCAGTGGCAGTATTGAATCTTGTGCCAGGTCACTGAAACGGACTGCATACCCATCCATGGCTGAATTATCATGTGACGGAACGTTAACCGGCGAAATAATCGTCTCAGAGATAACCCTGTCCAGGGAGTCAGCCAGAGCCACTGTTTCTGTTTCAGTGACGACAGGTGTTTCCGTCATCAGTTTCTCCAGCCCTTCGTGCAGGGGCATGAGCCCCGGGGCAGAACAGCAGTCAGTCATTGAAAGGTCTCCTCGATACAGTCTTTGAAACTGCTTTTAAAGTAAAAGCTATAAATGAATTCAGCAATCTGTTTCTTGTTATTTGTATCACTCGATATTGTCCTTTCGGGCATGGCTATTTGGTCGGGTTAGGGTTAGGATGAGGCCCTGATTAATTTTAATAAAGCGCCGAGCTTCGCAACCTAACCCTCATCAGGCATTAGCCCTGAAGGTACGGTTGTCTGGCCGTGACCTGATGCGTGTTACACGCAGGGTTGCCAGGGTTCACACAGAAATGTCTGGGCCTCCCGTGTTTGGAAAGGTGTGAAATGCGACCATTACAAGACCAACAGGGACGAATGTTTCCCTATCTCAGACTGTCTCTGACTGATCTGTGCAACTTCACTTGCAACTATTGCCTGCCTGATGGCTGTGATGAGCATGGTCACAAGCAGTCGCTGGATGTTGCCGAAATTAAACGTCTGGTGACCGCTTTTGTGGCGGTGGGTGTTGAGAAGATTCGCCTGACTGGCGGTGAGCCTACCCTGCGCTCTGACTTCAATGATATTGTCAGTACTCTCAAGTCCATTCCGGGGATTCAGAAAGTGGCTATGACCACAAATGGTTACAAAATGGACCAGAGAGTTGAGTCCTGGCTGGCTGCTGGTGTCGATCAGATTAATGTCAGTATCGACAGTCTGGACCCCCGAGCCTTTGCAGCGATAACCGGGCACGACCGTCTTCAGGAAATACTGGCTGGTATTGATAAGGCCTTTGCAAACGGTCTTCCTTCTATCAAAGTCAATGCGGTTTTGATGAAAGGGATCAACGATATTCAGCTGGAGGCGTTTCTGGAATGGATTAAGCACCAGCCTGTTACCATGCGCTTCATTGAATTGATGCAGACAGGGGATAATGGTCGCTTTTTCAATCAATACCATGTCCCCGGAAGGCAAATAAGAGATCAGCTTCTGGAGCAGGGTTGGGTCAGAATGGCCAGAAATAAAGATGCGGGTCCGGCTTACGAATATTGTCATCCCGGGTATCAGGGACGTATTGGATTGATTACCCCCTACTCAAGAGACTTCTGTAAAGACTGCAACCGTCTGAGGGTTAGCAGTCAGGGGCATCTGCAACTTTGCCTGTTCTCCGAATCAGGCCATGACCTTCGTCATTTATTAAAGGACGACAGCCAGCAGGATGAATTGATTCAGGAAATTCGATCAGTACTCAGGTTGAAAGTAGACGGTCATTTTCTGGATCAGGGGTATACCGGAGGTACCCGCAATCTTGCCCAGATTGGTGGCTGATATAACCCTGGCCTTCACTTTGGGTGAGGGCTACTGGGGGTTATTGTCGGCATACAGGGCACAAAAGTGATTGCGCCTGCCATGTACGAAGGCATGCAATACAATACCAGTGCCTTCTGCAGCCTGCACAGTTGATAAAGTTACTCATTTGTTCCAGACAAATAGGACATATTCCTGAAAAAAGTTTTACTGACAAATAATCGGCAATAAATAGAGACAATGCGTGCTCCATCCTTTGTGCGATGAGTTTAAATATGAATAATGATAGATCTTCGTAATTATGCAGATTAGTTCTTAGGTCATATGAAAAGTTAACGACAGCGCTTAATAAATAAACAAAAAGATACTCATGATGAAAAGTACTGCCCAGCTTAAGTAGATAGAAATTCAACAAACAATGAGCTGTTATCTCAGTTAAACGTAAAGGTAGCCTGAATTCATCATAATGCCACGAGAGAAAGGTTAATAAATTTAATAGGGCAGTCGAAAGGCTCTGTTTGTCATCTTCATATGAAATAGTGTGGTTGGAATTTTTATATTCATCATCATAAGTATTATCTTGAGATTCGTAAGAAGTGCCACAAGATATCAGTAAGATAAATATCACTAACTTGCATAGATAGAGCATATCTAATGTTTATGAATTTTGAGGAACACGCAGTCAAGATAGATTACCAAAGATCATGTCACAAATATCGAGCAGGCTGCACCTGCGAGCACCCGCTGAAAATGGCTGGAGCAAAAGATGCTTCAGCCAAAAGCCGTTCAGTTTTTGAAAAGGGCATTTATTGAACGGGTTGATCGCTATTCTCTTTATTTTATCGGAAGGTTACTGTCGACATACAGGGCACAAAAGTGATTGTGCCTGCCATGTACTAAGGCATGCATCGCAGAACCAGTGCCTTCTACAGCCTGCAAAGTCGATAGGGTATCTCATGAGATCCAGACAAATAGGACATATTCCTGAAAAAAGTTTTGTTAACAAGTAATCGGAAACAAATAAAGACGATATGTGCTCTGTTCTTTGCGCGATTAATCTTAATAATAATAATGATGGGTGTTCGTGATTACGATGATAAATTCTTATGTCATATGAAGTGTTAGCGATAAAACTTAATAAAAAGCCAAATGAAGCAATAACAAGATATTCATGACGAAAAGTATTGCCCAGCTTAAGTAGATAGAAATTTGATAAGCATTGAACTGTTATCTCAGTAGCACGTAAAGGTAGCCTGAATTCATCATAATGTGACGAGAGGAGGGTTAATAAATTTAATAGGTCAGTCGGAACACTCTGTTTGTAATCTTCATAGGAAATGGTGTGGTTGGAATTTATAGATTTATCATCATAAATACTCTCATGAGAGCCGTAAGAAACACCATAAGATAGCATTGAGATGAATATCACTAAATTTCGAAAATATAACATATTTATTGTGTAGGAATTTTAGGGAATACTCGGTCATGTTAGATTACGAAAAGCTATATCACAAAAAACCTGCACACTACACGAGGGTGTCGCAAAACTCTAACAACTCGTTCCCACGCTCTGAGGGTGTCGCAAAACTCCAACAGCTCGTTCCCATGCTCTGAGGTCGTCATTCCCGCGAAGGCGGGAATCCAGGGCCAACAGTTGGTCTCTGCCTTCTCGGGGATGACAAGGCCGGGGGGCACCGGGCAGTATGGTTTTGGCGGAGAATCAGTGTGGATTCCCGCCTTCGCGGGAATGACGAGAATGAAGTCGGGAATGACGAGAATGAAGTCGGGAATGACGGGAGTCAACTCGTTCCCACACTGGAGAGAGTTTTGCGACACCCTCTACACCTGCTAGCAGCCTGTCGGACTTAAGCGTCCGTAGCGAGGATTGCAAGAAATTGAGGATAAAAATCTCTGTTTCTGAGGAGAATAGCGAGCTATTTGACGAAGAAACAGGGATTTTTAGACCAATTTATTGCAACCGCACGACTGCATGGATGCAGGAGCTAGAGCAACGCAGGAGCAGTTGCCGTGTAGGACAGTCTTAAGTCCGACAGGCTGCTAGCAACCGCTTAATATAGCTGGATCAAAAGATGCTCAAGTCAATCCGTTCCGTTTCCGAAATGAGCATTTATTGAACAGGATGGCCGGTATTATTCTTTATCATCAGTGGCTTACTCCCGACATACAGGGCACAAACGTGAATGTGCCAGCCATTGATTAATGCAGTTTGCACAAAACAAATGTCTTGTACAACCTGCATATTGGACAGGTAATCTTAAGGGCTCTAAACAAATAGGACATGATTCTGTGAAAATTTTTACTAACAATATTAAGGACTCTAAACAAAAAGAAAATGATTCATAGAAAAGTGTTACTGACACACGTTCGACAATGACTACAAATATTATGTGCTCTGTTGTTTGTGCAATGAATCTAGGTAAGAATAATAATGATGTTCCATGATTTTTACGAATCATTCTTATGTCGTATAGAGCATGAAGAAAAAAACTTGATAAAATACCATATAATAAAATTTCATTACATAGATGAGGAGGCTCTCTACCTGTTCTAAGTAGATAGGAGTCAAATAAAGCAAAACTTGCTATTTCAACCGCGCGTAGAGGTAGCCTGACTCCATCATAATATAAAGAGGGAGTGCTTAATAAATTTGACAGGATACTCAAAACACTCTGTTTGTAATCTTTATATGAAATAATTTGGTTGGAATTTACATGTTCATCATTATAAGTATTATCCTGAGACCAGTAAGAAGCGCCATAAGATATCAGTAAGATAAACATCACTGACTTAGATAAATAAAGCATATCTATTGTCTGGGAATTTTAGGGAACACTTGGTCATGGTAGATTACGAACAGTCATATCACAAAAATCCAGCACGCTGCACCTGCGAGCACCCGCTGAAAATAGCTGGATCAAAAGATGCTCCAGCCAAAAGCCGCTCAGTTTCCGAAATGGGCATTTATTGAACAGGCTGACTGGTATTACTCTTTATCACCAGTGGGTTACTCCCGACATACAGGGCAAAAAGGTGAATGCGCCCGCCATTGACCAATGCAGGCTGCACAAAACAAATGTCTTGCACAAGTTGCAAATTGGACAGGCAATCTTAAGGACTCTAAACAAATAGGACATGGTTCTGTGAAAAGTATTACTGACAAACGTTCGACAATTGCTAAAGATATTATGTGCTCTGTTCTTTGTGCAATGAGTCTGGCTAAGGATAATAATGAGATGTTGTGATTTTTAACATTCATTCTCATGTCGTATATACCATTAGCAAGATGGCTTGATAAAAGGCTATATGAAAAAATCATACGACATGTTTTAGGAGGCACTCTACGCATTTTAAATAGATATAAATCAAAAAAAACAACAGCTGCTATTTCAGTTGCACGTAGAGGCAGCCTGAACCCATCATAATATAAAGAGAGAGTGCTTAATAAATTTAACAGGGTACTCGAAAAACTCCATTCGTAATCTTTATATGAAATAGTTTGGTTGGAATTTACATATTCATCATTATAAGTATTATCTTGAGACCCGTAAGAAGCGCCATAAGATATGAGTAAGATAAATATTACTGATTTGTATAAATAGAGCATATTAATTGCGTGGTAATTTCACAGAGTGCCCGGTCATGGTAGATTACGGAAGGTTGTGCAACAAAGAATCCAGCACGCTGCACCTGCGAAGCTGAATAAACAGTCCTCCGGACTAATCCCCTACATCAATGCCTGCAGGGCCTGGCCCGGCTAGGCACTGCTTTTCATGAAACTGGCTAAACATAAAAATGTGTACTGGCGTGTACATTCTGATTAGGGCAGGTATAATCCTGCCCGAAGGCTGGTCGGGCGAATGTAATTTCTTAAGTACTCAGCCATACGGAATCGAATATTTCTGGCTTATTGGGCAGGTGCTCTGCAAGGCGCAACGACGGGAACATAGCAAGCTATGTGACCAAAGTTGCAACGCAGCACGACTGCATGGATGCAGGAGTTAGAGCAACGCAGGAGCAGTTGCCGCGAGTGCCTGAACAATGAGTCAGAAAATATGATTTCGTATGGTTGAGTACTTATAGACATTCATTTGTTATGGACACTGAATCAGTCTTGATCTCGACTGCCTGTGGTAACCTTCTTGATGACTCATACGATCTTTGATACTCCCATTATTAATACTCTCTTTCGTTTTATCTCCACTCTGGGCCTGAAGCTTGCCGGCTGGAAGTTGTCGGGTAAAAAGCCGGATGCTCGAAAGTACGTTCTTATTGCTGCTCCCCATACCAGCAACTGGGACTTTATTCTGGTGATTGCCATTGCCTTTAAATTCGGTGTCAAGATTTCCTGGATGGGCAAGAGCAGTCTTTTTAAAGGCCCTATGGGCCCTATAATGCGCTGGATGGGCGGCATACCTGTGGAGCGAAGCCGTAATACCGGACTGGTGCAGCAAGTTGTTGACCGGTTTAATGCTTGCGAGGATCTTATCGTTACCATTCCTCCCGAGGGAACGCGCAGCAAGGTAGGCCAATGGAAAAGTGGTTTTTACCATGTTGCGGTTGGAGCCGGTGTCCCCATTGCTCTGGGGTTTCTGGATTTTAAAACCAGAGTGGGAGGTTTCGGCCCCATGTTCTTCCCTTCGGATAACTATGAGAGTGACCTGAAAAAAATTCAGCACTTCTACCAGGGGATGACGGGCAAAAGGCCCCATAGGTTCTGAAGGGAGCCAACAGTGTTCTTCGCGCGTTTTGCTTAGCTGAGTTAATGGCTGCAAATAATAGCGAGTAGTTATAAATCCTGCTCCCCTATCGGCTAAATGCAGGCAGGGTGCTTGAAATACAGCTATCTATGTTGAGCGAATAGCGATAGAATAACCGGCCTTTTGTGGGAGGGCTGTTAACAAGTCCTCCCAGGGAGACTGGCTGAGAATGCTCTGTAAGCGTTCCCGGGCTGCCTCCCAAATGTCCTGGTACTCCGTTTACCTCTGTGATCGGTTTGCATACTGAACTCTCATCGGATGCCGATCCTGTCAGTTCTTTCGAGATCTTCAACGAAGTCATGGACACCCAACTGCCATGAGTGAGAAGGCCGCTGCCTGTTTGTGAACCCAGTGGCCGGAACATGGTTAATAATCACTGCGCGTTACGAAAAGGACCGTGCGGTGGATCAGTGTACATGGGAGCCTGTTTGCAGGCTCAGGTCGCAAGATCCGGAAAGAACGATCAACGTTTTCATTGAATTATTCAAGCTAATCAATCACTTGTCTGACTCTCTGAAATCTGTCCTGTTCCACAGAACATGATGACCGACTTTCTACTCGCGACTGGCCCATGGGTGATTCTCACGGCTTAAGACCGGCACTACCCTGTCGGCTGCCTGTCAGAGTATCTAGGAGGCTGACCGAGAATAGACTGCCCTACGCGGCAACTGCTCCTGCGTTGCACTAGCTCCTGCATCCATGCAGTCGTGCGGCGGCAGCAAATTGGTCTGAAAATTTTCTGCCGTCCTCGCTACGGGGTCGCCTGGATGGGCGCTATTCTCAGTCAGCCTCCTGGAGGGAGAACACTGATCGTATCAATGCCTAATTTTTGGAGTACTTGATGTCTGACGACACAACCCCTACTGAGTCAATGATTACTTTCGCTGAACTGCCTCTTTCCCCGGCAGTCATCAAGGCGGTACAGGATGTCGGTTATGAAACACCTTCTCCTATTCAGGCTCAGAGTATTCCCCGGATTCTAGAGGGCAGAGACCTACTGGGTCTGGCTCAGACCGGTACCGGCAAAACTGCCGCTTTTGCCCTGCCTATGCTTTCCAGGCTGGACATGAAGGCCAACGATCCTCAGGTTCTGGTGCTGACACCTACGCGCGAACTGGCCATTCAAGTGGCTGAAGCTTTCCAGCGTTACGCGCGTCATATGAAGGGCTTTCACGTACTGCCGGTTTACGGTGGTCAGGATATGCGTGGTCAGCTGAGAGGCCTCAAGCGTGGTGCTCATGTTATTGTGGGTACGCCGGGTCGCGTCATGGACCACATTCGCAGAGAGAGCCTCAAGCTGGATGCTTTGAAAGCAGTTGTTCTGGATGAAGCCGATGAAATGCTGCGCATGGGCTTTGTCGATGACATTGAATGGATCATGGAACAGACACCAGAAGAGCGTCAGGTGGCCCTGTTCTCTGCCACTATGCCCAGACAGATTCGCAAGATTGCCGATACGCACCTGAAGAATCCTGCCACTGTTGAGATCAAGGCGAAAACCGCCACTGTTGATACCATCACCCAGAAAGTCTGCATGGTCAGCGGTTTCCACAAACTGGACGCACTGACGCGTATCCTTGAAGTCGAACCTTTTGATGCCATGATAATCTTCGTGCGCACCAAAACCGCAACCGTAGAGCTGGCTGAAAAGCTCGAAGCCAGAGGCTTTGCTGCTGCCGCATTGAATGGTGACATGAGCCAGGGACTGCGTGAAAAAGTGGTAGATCGACTGAAGAAAGGCTCTCTCGATATTCTGATCGCTACAGATGTTGCAGCCCGTGGTCTTGACGTTGAGCGAATGTCTCACGTTGTAAACTATGACATTCCATATGATACAGAAGCTTATGTTCACCGTATTGGTCGTACTGGCCGTGCAGGTCGTCAGGGTGTAGCTATTCTGTTTGCTACGCACCGTGAGCGTCGTATGTTGCGTGCTATTGAACACGCCACTCGCCAGCGCATCGAGACCATGCGTTTGCCGTCCATGCGTGATGTTCGGGATATGCGCATCCGTGCCTTCAAGGAAGAAGTGGTGAAATCCCTGGACATGGGCGAAGAGCTGGATGTATTCCGTGAAATCATTGCTGAGCTGCAAACTGAACATGCTCTGAGCCACGAAGACATGGCCGCTGTTCTCTGCTTTATGGCCCAGAAAGATCGGCCATTCCCGGATGGTAAAGAGCCTGAGCGTCCACAGCGTGAGCGACGCGATCGTGGGGACAGAGGCGATCGCGCTGACCGGGGTGAGCGCGGTGCGCGTCCCCGTCGTGATCGTAAAGAAGATAATGAAGGCATGGTTCGTTACCGTGTTGATGTAGGTCGCGATCAGGGCATTACCCCCGGAGATCTGGTCGGTGCGATTGCCAACGAAAGTAATATTTCTGGCAAGAACATCGGTCACATTCGCCTGTTTGACACCTGCTCTTCCGTCTATCTGCCAGAAGGTGTGGATGCTTCCACTCTGGATGCTCTGAAAAACGTCAAGGTCCGCAACAAGGCTCTGGATCTGAAAATCTGGGCTGATGACGGTCGTCCTGATAATAACCGTCCCCGTCGTGGCCGTGGTCGTGATGGCGAAGGTTTCAGAAGAGATCGTGACAATCGTGGCGGGGACAGGCGTCAGGGTTCTCGCAGGCCTCGTCGTGAAGCATAAGTCAATCATCTTTCCCTGATTATGAAAAAGCAGAAGTCCGGTACTTCTGCTTTTTTTGTGTGGAGCACAGCAAAAAGACGATTAACAGACCATTAAAGGGCAGTTAGACTGTCAGGAAACAAAAATTAAAGAGGCCTCGCTTATGCTGTACGTAGCATTTTCTGGTTCGAAAGGGCGAGGCGTCTTCACACGTAAAAAGATTGAGCGAGATACGGTCATCGAGCGTTGCCCTGTTCTTGAATTGCCCCCTGAAGATCTTGAACACATTGATCAAACGGCGATATTCAACTACTACTTCTCTTGGGGTGAGACAATGGATTCAGCCGCTATTGCTTTGGGGCTGGGTTCAATTTACAACCACTCTTATACACCCAACGCACTCTATCGATATGATATGGAAGACCGGGTGATTGAGTTCATTGCCATTAAAAAAATTCGACCCAATGAAGAGATAACAATTAATTACAACGGCTCACCGAATGATCAATCACCACTTTGGGAAGGTATTCAATGGGAGCCTTGAAAAGTGGACACTTGAATTCAGGCAGCATCGGTTAGGGTGATTGATTTATGTCGTGAATCATTTGGCTGCTACACTTAGTGATGTTTTACCTCGAGGTGGTCAGACAGATGAGTATCGGTCGATGTTCTACTGTTTGCTACTTCTTTGTCGTGTATAAGGCGGCGCTTCTATCCGGGTTAATGATGTCACTACATTCGTGGGTTTCATTTGGAAGCTGTATCTTTTATAGATCCGTATTCCGTATATAGCTCCGTATATAGCTCCGTATTTTGTGTCAGGCCTTGGTAATAAAGGTTTCTGGCGGTTTTCAATGAGCAGCTTCAAGGTTTATGCTCAGGCTTTTCTGCCGGGGCAGAAATCAAGAACCGTCTCACGTGAGGTATAAGGTAAAATCATGAGAACCATGGGCCGTTATGTTCTGGTGCTGGCAGCAGGAGGTTTTCTTGCTGCCTGTACTACACCGGACAAGAGTGTGGTGGTAACACCCACCGACGTTGAGGGTAAGACCTGGGTGCTGCGTTCCCTGAATGGCGTGCCACCGGTTAATGGCAAAAGAGTCACTCTTGAGTTTCAGTCTGCTTCTGGCAAGGATGGTCAAATCAGTGGTCGTGGCCCTTGTAATGGTTACTTTGGCAGCTATACGATGCAACAGGATGAGCTGCAGTTTGGCAGAGTGGGTTCCACCATGATGGCCTGCCCGGAACCTTATATGAAACAGGAAATGGCTTATTTCAAAGGGCTTCAGCAGGTTGACACCATGACATCCAACGGCCTGGTGATGACTCTGAAGGGGCGTCACAATGATGAGACGATGACGTTTTTTGCAGAGAGTGCCAAAGTGAGAGGGATCATCAAATCATCTACAGGCAGTTTCCCGGCTGGTGCAGATGTTCTGATTTTGATGAGAGATATCAGCAACAAGGATAACCATTCGAATCTGATTGGTGAGAAAAAAATCAAGCTGAATCAGCGTGTTGATGGACCCTTAAAATTTGATGTTCCTTATGCGCCTTCATTGATTCAGCCAAACCGTACGTATTCTGTTTCTGTAGAAGTCAGACAAAATGGAAAACTGGTTTCCCACAGTACTTCTAATAAAATAATTGATTTCTCCAGACCCTTGGAATTCAAAGGTCAGTGATCACGGGCTGAAAGTCAGGTTCAGAATTTCAGCCAGACAATAACCTGAACGCATTCTCCTTTCTTTTGCAACCCTCTGCTCCCTCCAGCAAATTCACTTTGCTGAGGGGGACGGCAGATAGGATCTGATGAACTAACTGCTCCATCCTCAGGAGCGGGTGGTTCGCTCCCCCCGGCAAAAAGCAACAGAAAGCTATCCTGCTGCTGATCCTCTGATCCAGATCGGTACAGGCAAGATTTGGCTGAAAACAGGCTTGCCAACCAGAAGAGTCTTTCTCTTCACATGGCAGGGCAAAGCAGGAAACGCTCTCTTGATTGACCTTAAATGTGATAGGTTTAGCGCTTTCATTTCACTGTTAAGCACATGAAGGAGCTTCCATTATGCAGTTTCGTCCCTGTATTGACCTGCACGAAGGTAAGGTAAAACAGATAGTGGGAAGCTCTCTGCGTGATGGTGATAATTCGGCGCTGGTGAATTTTGAAAGTGATCGCTCTGCGGCTGATTTTGCAAATCTTTATCGGCAGAAAAAATTAGCGGGTGGTCATGTCATAAAACTGGGACCCGGTAATGAGGATGCCGCCGCTTCTGCCCTGTCAAGATGGCCCGGAGGTCTTCAGATTGGCGGCGGTATTACAGCAGATAATGCTGTTCAGTATCTGGATATGGGGGCCTCACATGTCATCGTGACCTCCTACGTTTTCAAAGATGGCCAGATAAATTTTGATAATCTGGACAAGTTACTGGCTGCAATAGGCCGTGAGCGTCTGGTGCTGGATCTTTCCTGTAAGAAAAAAGATGATGACTATTTTATTGTGACGGATCGTTGGCAGAGGTTTACCGATACCCGAATCAATGCTGAGACACTGAAGAGGCTGGCTCATTATTGTGATGAGTTTCTTGTTCATGCTGCATCGGTTGAAGGTTTGATGGCCGGGCCTGACCTGGAACTGGTTTCCCTGCTGGCTCAATATTCACCTGTTCCTGTGACCTATGCGGGGGGCATTGCCACTTTGGAAGACATTGAAGCAGTCAGAAAAGCCGGTAACGGTCAGGTGCACATTACCATAGGCAGCGCCCTGGACATTTTTGGTGGTTCGCTGGCATTTATGGATGTAGTCGCGAGCTGTAAAACGGATTAAGCCCGCAGGCTTGCTGTTCATGCCGGTTGGTTCTGAACCATCCGCTTTGAATAGCAGTCCGTATCAATGTCAAGAATTTCAACTGACAGTATATTCACCCACGGGATGATCTGATCAGCAGCGTTGAGCACTTTTTGGCTCAGACTTTTCTTCTGCTCTGAGGTGCGACCTTTCATAATCCTGGCTGTAATGTGAACAAAGGATTGTTCAGGCTGGGCTGTTTGAAAGTGTTCATATGGGATAGCCCTGGACTTGATGTCTTCTGCTTTAAACAGACCTGATTCCAGAGTACTTTGATGAACAGCTGAAACCAGTTCTCTGATTGAGCATTTCTGCTCAACGTCTGAAGAGTACTCGATAATGCAGTGAGGCATGGCGAATTGTTTTTTGGGAAATGAGTCGAAGGAGCTTATCAAAAGCTTCGTAACAGAAAAAGAGAGAAAGATCACTCTATAAATTCTTGTTAATTCTTGTCTATCCTTGGTGTCTGGAAAGGAAACGATGAATTAACACATGAACAGTCAAACACTGGGAAGCACCCTGCTGGTAGCAGGTACATCAATTGGAGCAGGCATGCTTGCCTTGCCTCTGGTTTCTGCTGCTACGGGTATCTGGTCAGGAATTCTGCTGATGATGTTAATGGCCTCACTTGCCTGCTATGGAGGTTTGCTAATAGCCGAGGCCTGCCGTGCCGTGCCAGAGGCTGATAATCTTCATGGTGTCGTGGGACGGCTGCTGGGAAAACCCGGTCAGGCTGTCGCTATTCTGGCCATGCTGTTTCTGTATTACTCACTCTGTTCAGCCTATATCACAGCCGGCGCAGGGCAAGCCGTCGCCATCACTCAAAAAATGGGGTTGGCTCTCAGTTTTTCTCAGTCAGCTACGTTAGTGGCAGTGATTATTGCCGTAATGGTGGTTGTCGGGACGGTGGTGGTGGACTACGCCAATCGAGCAATGTTCTTTCTGATGATGATGTTAATGATGTTCATCATGGTACTTTTGTTGCCAGAAGCTGAAGCCAAAAATCTCACCCATGAGGTCGGTCAACCCGGTATGCTCTTAGCTGCTTTGCCAGTACTTTACACCTCATTCGGATATCATTGTGCAGTACCAACAGTCGTGCGATATGTGAAAGGCAAGCCTGGAGATTTTCGCCTGGCACTGGTGCTGGGCAGTATCGTACCCCTTCTGGTCTATTCACTCTGGCAGTTTGCCACCAACGGCACTTTGTCATCCAGTCAGATCAACAACCTGCAGGGCAGTCCGGATGCTGTGGACCAGCTTATCAACAGAATTGGGGAATTCAGCTACTATTCCGGCTTCAATCATCTTATCAGTGCTTTTACAGCCTGTGCGCTGGGTACTTCGTTTCTGGGGGTAGCCATTGGTCTCTTTGATTATCTGGCTGAAGTCAGCAAGAGGCCTGATACCATCATCGGTCGTATTCAAACTGTCTGTCTGACTCTGGGGCTGCCGTTGCTGGTGGCGGTTTTTTTTCCGGGAGGCTTTGTGACGACTCTGGGTTATGCCGCAGTAGCTTTGGTGATTCTGGCGGTCTTTCTTCCCGTCATGCTGGTCTGGGAAGTGCGAAAGGAGCATCTTGAAGAGCCCTATCAGGTTGCCGGAGGCAGTCCGTTGCTGGTCATCATGTGTTTGATTGGGCTGGCCGTGATCCTTGCCCAGGCAGGTATTGTTTCCGGCTGGCTGCCAGCCCTGGATTCCTGATCAGTTTTTGAGAATCTGGAGTCTTAATGAGCCAGATGTTTTTAGCTGGTTCTTTAACGAACCTTGCGGAATTCTCCATCCATAGCGGCATTGCGTAGCTTTGCCGTTTGGATGGAGATGGATGGGGCCGCCCAGGTAGCAAACAGCCGGAATGCCGGACCACAGTAGAGGGCTGTCATTTCTCAGGTCTTTCCTGATTCTGGATATATTCCTTTAGCACTTCCAGTGGTGCGCCACCGGCAGTTATCAGGCAATAGGCTCTTGTCCATAGAACAGGCTTCCAATAGTAATTTTTCAGGTGTTCTGAAAATTCCTTCCTTATGAGCCTGCTTGTAACAGTTTTCAAATTGTTGATGAACTTGCTCGGCATAATGTTGGGGTGCATATCCAGCATAAGGTGAACGTGATCAGCCTCGCCACCAAACTCATCGAGTTCTATCTCCCATTTGCCGCATAAGTCACGACAGATTTCCTCAAGCCTGTCCAGCATTGGGGCAGTAAAACACCTTCGTCTATATTTTGTGACTAACACTAAATGATATTTCAGCTTATATACACAGTGATAATGAGACTTCATAGCTTGACACTAAGTTGCATTTACCACTATTGTATTCCCATGAGAGCATTCAAGTACAGAATCTACCCCAACGCCGAACAGAAGGTGTTTATCGCAAAGCACTTCGGTTGCTCTCGTCATGTCTATAACTGGGCATTGTCTGAAAAAGACAAACATTACAAAGAAACCGGAAAGAGCCTGTCAAAGCGTCAACTTCAGGATCGTCTGGTTGCCAGCAAGAAAGACGACAAAGAATGGTTGACGGACGTCAACAGTCAAAGTCTGTTAGCCTCTCTTGCCAACCTGGATACTGCGTTCACCAATTTTTTTCAGGGTCGAGCCAGGTTTCCAAAATTCAAATCAAAATATTCCGGCTGGCAGTCTTTCCAATGCCCCCAGCATGTAACGGTTGATTTTGAAGCATCGGTTATGAACCTGCCAAAGCTGAAGGGAATAAAAGCAAAACTTCATCGCCCGTTCTCTGGCAAGGTCAAAACCGTTACTGTCAAGCGTTCACCGTCCGGCAAATACTTTGCCAGCGTTTTGGTTGATGATAGCTTTTTCGATCCGGTTCCAGTCACCATTGAGCGAAAAAACACCGTTGGTCTTGATGTCGGTCTGACTGAATTCCTCATTGATAGTGAAGGAAACAAGACTGAAAACCCACGCATTCTGAAGGATTCACTGGTCAGGCTCAGCATAGAGCAAAAGAAGTTCGCCAGAAAGAAAAAGGGATCGACCAATAGAGCAAAACAAAAGCGCAAAGTCGCTATAATTCATGAACAGGTAGCCAGTCGCCGCTACGACTTCATACACCAGAAAACAGCGAATCTGGCTGACAAAAGCCACGCAACCACATTTGCTGTAGAAGACCTCAATATCAAAGGCATGGTGAAAAACCGTAAACTCGCCAGAGCAATACAAGACGCAGGCTGGGGAATGTTTCTGACGACACTGGACTACAAGTGTCGTTGGAATGGCAAGAACCTGATTCGTATAGGAAGGTTCCAGCCGAGTTCCAAACTGTGTAATGGCTGCGGTCATAAAATGGAAGCCATGCCTTTGTCAGTGCGGGAATGGCAGTGCCCAAATTGTCAATCTGTCAACGACAGAGATATAAACGCCGCCCGCAATATTCGTGATATTGGACTAGGCGTCCCCGTTTAGCTGATTCGCTGGGATGCAGCGATTGTGTAAAGAGTACCCCTGTAGCAATACCTGTCAGCGCAGGTGCTTCAGCGAGAGGTGTTGAGAGTTCTCAGCACGGGTCGCAAGAAGCCCCCACTATAGCCGCTTCAGCGGCTTAGTGGTGGGAGTACATCACCATTGATCCGATTACTATCGTTTCGTCAACAGGAAATGTAGGAACTCCCCATGTTACGAAAAGCACTTCTGGCAGCTTCTGCCCTGCTTATCCCGGTTCTGTCTTTTGCCAACGGATACGTGGGTGAGTGGTACACCGTTAATGAAGAAACCAATAAAAAGGAATCTCTGGTGACTATCTGGCAAGAAGGTGATCAGCTGAAAGGTAAGATTGTGGAGATCCTTGATCCTGCTTCCAGAGATGCGGTCTGTGAAAAATGCAAAGGCGACAAAAAGAACCAGAAGATAGAGGGGATGACTTTTCTCTGGGGAATGAAAAAAGAGGGTTCTGAATACGACAACGGAAATGTTCTTGATCCGAAGTCAGGCAGAGTATACAGCGGCAGTATGAAGTTGATTGACGGGGGGCAAAAACTTGAGCTTAGGGGGTATCTGGGCTTTTCATTGTTGGGCAGAACTTCGGTTTGGGTAAAGGCTGATTAGTCGCGCAATTGCCTTAAGTCTAAAAGGCTCCCGTTACCCGGCAGTAACGACTGCCGGGAGGAAGTTATGTCATTTGTATTGACTGAAGAGTTCGGCTTTGTCTTCTTTTTCCTGCTTCAGAGTCATTGCCAAAAACAGAATCGCCATGGCGCAGGCAGCCAGAATCAGCATAAAGCCACCACTCCAGCCCATCGCATCAACAATGACCCCCATAGCCAGGTTGGCAAACAGAGCGCCACCGAGATAACCAAACAGGCCGGTCAGGCCAGTGGCGGTTCCGGTTGCCTTCTTGGGGGCTGAATCAGCGGCCTGGAGACCTACCAGCACCACGGGTCCATAGATCAGGAAGCCCACAAATATCAGGCAGAGGTTATCAATCATCGGGTGTCCGGCCGGGTTCTGCCAGTATATGACAATAGCAACACAGACCAGTGCCATCATCCACATACTGACAGGAGCGCGACAGCCTCGGAAGAAGCGGTCACTGGCCCAGCCACAGAGCAGGATGCCGGGAATGCCGGCAAACTCATAGAGAAAATAGGCCAGGCCACTTTGAGCCATTGAGAAACCTTTCACTTCTTTCAGGTAGGTTGGCGCCCAATCCAGTACTCCGTAACGAACCAGATAAACGAAGACATTAGCCAGCGAGAGATACCAGAGCAATTTGTTGTTGAATACATATTTGAAAAAGATATCTTTGGCCGACATCTCCTGCTCATGGTGGTGCTCGTCATAGGATTTAAGCTTGTCGCCAGTCCAGGCTTCGATACTGGGCAGGCCACAGGACTGGGGAGTATCTCTTAATAACGTCCAGGTGATACCGGCCAGGACGAGCGCTACGACTCCATGGAACCAGAGCTGTGATTGCCAGTCACCAAACAGATAGACCGCAAAAATAGCCATAGGACCCACCAGACCGGCTCCCAGGTTATGAGAAGTGTTCCAGTAAGCCCATTTAACTCCCCTTTCTTTTACAGAGAACCAGTGTGTCATGACTCTGCTGCCAGCCGGATAGCCCATCCCCTGAAACCAGCCATTGAGAAACAGTAGGGCAAACATGGAAGTGACTGTGGTGGTGGCAAAAGGAACGGTTCCCATGAATATCATGGTCAGGGCCGAGAGAATCAGGCCAATACTCATGAATTTCCGGGCGTCACTGCGATCAGAGAGGTTGCCCATAAGAAACTTGCTGAAACCGTAGGCAAAAGAGACCGCTGAGAGAGCCAGACCCAGTTCGGACTTGGTAAAGCCCTGCTCAATCAGGTCGGGCATGGCCAGAGAGAAATTTTTACGAATCAGGTAATAAGCGGCATAGCCAACAATGATGCCTAACAAAACCTGTATACGAAGTTTTTTATAAGTTTCATCAACTTCTGTGGACGCAATCCGCTCTTGATGAGCAGGAGGACTGAGAAAGCCCAGCATAGGAAGTACTCCCGAATTTATTCGTTATAGCCATTTGTCCCGAACAAGAGGTTGTTCGGGCGGCCAAGAGCTTCGGCAAACATTCCTTTGGCCGGCAATTGGGTTCACGGCTGAATGATCGAACAGCTTTGCTCTCACTTCAGTGAGCATCATTTTTACAGGTAACTGGCAAAACGATGGTTAGACTCACCGGTATCAAAAAACAAAAGCCGCTTTATTAAGTCCCACAAACTCTGTTCAAAGATGTTCCTGTGGGAGGTTATCAACTGTTAATTCCAGTTCAGATTTTTGATTTAGCAAGTCGAAAGCCCAAAAAAACTTAATATCACAATGATATTTTTTAAATAGAACTTTCGTTTTGTTTTATAGTGCTTACCTGCCCAGTGCAGTAAACTGCTGTTGTTTATCTTTTTTTGTGCAGGTTTCATGAACTGGTTCGTTTATATCATTCTGGCAAGCAACAACAGTCTGTATACCGGCATTACTACCAATGTTGAGCGGCGCTGGAAAGAACACGCAGGCGAAAAGAAAGGCGGCGCCCGATTTTTTAACGGTAAAAAACCTGCTGCCCTGATGTATGTGGAAGCAGGTCATAACCGTTCAACCGCAAGCAGACGGGAGGCCGCTATTAAAAAAATGACTCGAACTCAGAAGGAGGCTCTGCTGAAAGAAAAGCAAAACATCGCTTCCAACTATGCTGAAGTCCTTTCGGTCGAAACCAGGCTTTGATCCGCAGAAATTTCTCACTCTGTCAGAATGCGCTTAAACCAATAAAATGTATCAACATCAAAAGCGTCAATGCCGGTAAGTCATAAAGTGGGCTTGCTTTACTGATGTATTCATACTTAAAGCTACCCACATTGATAGACAGTTTTGATTTCCATACCCGCCCAAGACTGTACTCGGGTGATGCCTCAAATTGATAAACGTCGCCATTTCGGTATTCGGGTTTCAGTATCGTCAGACGATCACCGACTTTCTGACATAACCAGCTATCGACAATGGTTCCTTTATTGTTCAGCAGACTGATTTTAGTGTTGGGTTCTTTACACAGTGCAACCACCGGGTAATTCCTGTCTTCAAAGGCTTGTACAGTCAGAGTCTGGTTATAGCCGATTTCCCACATAAAATGCACCGGCGCTGCCAGTGATTCATCATACCCGGTGGGAGTGGTTTCAGTAGTCTTTGTGATCATTGTTTCGGTATCAGGGTCAATATTGATATAAGCATCAGTAACAATGACAGGAACTCCCTCAGTCGCATTTGTCATAACCGTTTTGGTATCCTTGTGAGTATTGGAGTTGGTATCAGTAGTAATGGCAGGAACCGATGTTGCTAAAGAGTTGATTAAAGGCGTTTTTACAAGGTCTGTTAAAGGAACGGGTGTAAAAGGGTAAGATGCAGGAAGCCAGTTTAACTGAGGGTTCGGATTTTCGCAGTCGGGATTTGTTTCATTGATATTATGTTTCTTGCAGACATAAATCTTGATGCGCATATTATGTGTCTCACAATGTCCGCCTTTTTTGTTTTTGAGTGTACTCGCATAGCCATTTGATGTGGAGAATACATAGTAATATTTCCCCCCTTCAAAGGTTCTGTCGTTACTTCCTGCCGCATGTTCAAGAAACAGCAGACTAAGAAAGGTTAGACGATTGGGATTGTCGCAACTAAAGAAATCGTGATTAGTTTTGGTAAGAACCTTCGGCATCTCGCAATTCTCATAGGCGGTCTCGTTGTCCGTTAACCATATATTTTCATTCATCTGTGAGGTTTGTCTGTCGTAGTTGCGTTGCCTTGCCACAGTGGGAAGATTAGGGCAAATAAAATATAACTGTGAATTTAAGCTTACTGCTATGGTTTTGTTCTCAGCGTGCGAATATAAAACATGTTCCCACAAAACGCTTGTGTAGATATCACGAGCATCACAGGCCTGAAACAGATGGAATAACAACAGGAAACCAAATAAGAAAACTTGCATAATGTTTCTCTAATACTGGGTCAGAATAAAAGTAGTAGCTCAATATTTACATCTTCATGCCGTCAGAATGTGCTTGCCGCAATAAAATACATTGAGATCAAAAGCGCCAGTGTTGGTGAGTGGTGGAGAGGGTTTACGTTATTGACAATGTGATGCCTGAAACTACCTACATTGACAGACAGTTTTGATTTCCATACCCGTACACGACTAAACTGGGGCCTTGCCTCAAATAGATAAACGTCGCCATTTCGGTATTCAGGTTTAAGTATTGTCAGACGCTCACCGATTTTCTGACATAGCCAGCTGTCGACAATGGTTCCATCACCCTTCAGCAGACTGATTCTGGTATTGGGCTCTTTGCACAGAGCCACCACCGGATAATGCTCTTCTGCAAAGATTTGTGCGGTTCGGGTCTGGTTATAGCCAATCACCCAGATTAACTGGAAGGGCTGTGCAGGTGATTCGTCATACCGGTCAGGAACCTTTTCGGTAGTTTTTATAGCTGCTTTTGTATCATTACCGATGTCAGTAAGAATGGTAGGAAGGGTTCCTGTGGCGTTTGTCATTATTGTTTCAGCTTCGTTGTCTGTATACGAATCTGTGTCATTAATAATGTCGGGGGCACCGATCGTTAAAGGATGGGTTAGAGGGGGCGTTGAAAGAGTGGTTAAAGGCCGTCTTAAAGGATTTTTAAAGGGAGCATAAGTAAAAACACCCGTTGGACTGTACCAGTTTAACTGAGGGTCCGGCTCATTGCAGTCGGGATTTGTTTCATTGATATTGTTTTTCTTACAGATATAAATCTTCAGGCGCATGTTATGTGTCAGGCAATGTCCGCCCTTTTTGTTATGAACTGACGACTGGGCTCCAGTTGATGTGGAAAGCAAGTAATACTCTTTCCCTCCATCAAAGGTTCTGTCGTTCACACCGGCAGCAAAATCAAGAAACAGTAACCCCAGGAAAACCAGCTGGGTAGGACTGTCGCAAATAAAGTGATCAGATACTTTCGAGGGATTTTCCGGAATCTCGCAGTTCTCATAGGCAGTGACGTTGTCCGTTAGCCACATATTTTCATACATGGTTGTGGTTTGTCTGTCGTGACCGCGTCTCCTTATGACGGTGGGTAAATTGGGACAAATGATATACAGCTGTGAGTCTAAATGTACCGATATGCTCTTGTTCTCTGCGTGGGAATATAATACGTCCCACCACCAGGCGCTCTGGTAGGTATCAAGAGCCTCGCAGGTCTGAAACAGATGGAATAACAACAGGAATCCAAATAAGACAAATTGCATAAATTTTCTCTAATAGGAAGTCAGAATAAAACTAGTAGATAACTCTGCACATGTTCATTAAAAAAAGGCATCCGTAGCTCATATATCGCTTATTACATCGCAGAAGTTTCTGTATGGCCTGTTTTTTCACCATTTCTCTGATGTTTTTCAAGAATTTGCGAGGGTGCCTGGTCTTTGTCAGAATACGTTTGCAGTAATAAGATACATTGACACCAAAAGCGCAAATGTTGGTAAGTTAAAGAGCGCGTTTGCTTTACTGAGATATTCATAATTAAAGCTACCCACATTGATAGACAGTTTTGATTTCCATACCCGGCTAAGACTGTACTCGGGTGATGCTTCAAATCGATAAACATCGCCATTGCGGTATTCGGGTTTCAGTATCGTCAGTCGATCACCGACTTTCTGACATAACCAGCTATCGACAATTCTTCCTTGATTGTTCAGAAGGCTTATTTTGGTGTCAGGTTCTTTACACAGTGCAACCACCGGGTAATTCTCTTCTTCAAAGAGAGTTTCAGTTTGGGTCTGGTTAAAGCCCACTTCCCACATTAACTGAACGGAATCTGCCTGTGTGTCATCATAGTTAGTGGGTACCGTTTCAGTGGCCTTTGTCGTCACCGTATCGGTATAGATGTCAGTAATAACAGCAGCCACTTTTTCAGTCGTATTAGTCATAACCGTCTCGGTATTGTTTCCAGTATCGGTATGATCAGTAATGGCAGGAGCAGTTGTTGTTAAAGGGTTTGTTAAATGAGCTTTTACACGGTTTGTTACAGGAGCAGGAGTAAAAGGGTAAGTTCCTGGAAGCCAGTTTAACTGAGGGTTTGTTTTTTTGCAGAGCGGGCTGGTATCACCCCTTGCTTTACAGACATAAATCTTGATGCGCATGTTGTGTGTCAGACAATGCCCACCTTTTCTGTTATAGAGTGAACTCGCACGGCCATTTGAAGTGGAGAATAGATAGTAATATTTCCCACCTCCAAAGGTTTTGTCATTCATTTCGGCAGCATCTGGAAGGAACAGTAAATTAAGGTGAACCAGTCGAATGGGGTCGTCGCAAATAAATATATCTTGCCGACTAATGGGACAATCTTCCGGAATCTCACAGTTCTCATAGTAGGTCTCGTTGTCCGTGAGCCATATATTTTCTTTCATGTCTGAGGTTTGCCTATCGTGGCCGCGTGCCCTTGCTACAGTGGGAAGGTTGGGGCAAAGAAACTTTATCTGCGAGTTTAGCCTTACTCCTATGGTTTTGTTCTCAGCGTGGGAATATAAATCATATTCCCACAGTACAGTTGTGTACATCTCACGAGCCTCAGATGTCTGCAATAGATGGAATAACAACAGGAGCGAAAATAAGAAAACTTGCATTATATTTCTCTAATATAAAGTTAGAATAAAAATAGTAGCCCTATATGCACACCTTTATCTGGTCAGAATGCGTTCGCCACAATAAAGTACATTGAGATCAAAAGCGCCAATGTTGGTGAGTGGTAGAGAGGGTTTTCTTTATTGATCATGTGATGCCTGAAGCTAGCCACATTGACAGACAGTTTCGACTTCCACACCCGAGTATGGCTATATTCGGGTGATGCCTCAAATAGATAAACGTCGCCATTGTAGTATTCGGGTTTAAGTATCGTCAGACGCTCGCCGACCTTCTGACATAACCAGCTATCAAGAATCGCTCCTTTATTGTTCACCAGGCTGATCCTGATGTTGGGCTCTTTACAGAGTGCAGCCACAGGGTAACTCTTTTCTTCAAAGAGCTGTGCAGTTCGGGTTTGGTTATAGCCAATTTTCCAAATTAACTGAAAGCGCTGTGACAGTGAATAATCATCATAGCCGGCAGTGGTCGTTGTTGTGGCCTTTGCTATCACAGTTTCTGTATCAGTCATAATGACAGGAGCCGTATCAGTGGTTTTTGTGACCACTGTTTCAGTCTCATCGTCAATATCGGAATCAGTGTCGTTAGTAATGACGGGTAAAGTCGTTGTTACAGGATTAGTTAAAGGGTTTGTTAAAGGATCTTTAAAAGGAGCATAAACAAAAGCCTCCGTTGGACTGTAAAAGTTTGGCTGAGGATCTGTACTACCTCTGCATTCGGGATTTGTTTCATTGATAAGCTTTTTTTTACAGACATAAATCTTGAGGCGCATGTTATGGGTTAGACAATGTCCGCCTTTTCTGTTGTTAATTGATGACTCAGCCCCGGTTGATGTGGACAACAAATAATAATGTTTTCCGTCTTTAAAGGTTCTGTCGTTTCGTCCTGCCGAATGTTCAAGAAACAGTAAATTCAGGAAAACCAGCCGCGTGGGATCGTTGCAAATAAAGAAATCCTTTTCAGTCGTGGGATGATCTTCAGGTATCTCACAGTTCTCATAGTAGGTTTCGTTGTCCGTTAACCATATATTTTCATACATGGTTGAGGTTTGTCTATCGTGGCCGCGCGGCCTTATCACGGTGGGGGAATTGGGGCAAATAAAATATATCTTTGAGTTTAAGTTTACTGTTATGCTCTTGTTCTCAGCATGGGAAAATAATTCGTCCCACCACCAGAGGCTCTGGTAGATATCACTAGCATTGCAGGTCTGAAACAGATGTAATAACAACAGAAAACCAAATAAGATAACTCGCATACTTTTTTCCCAATAACTAGTCAGGATAAAAGTAGCAGATATATCCGCACAGTTTCAGAAAAATCCATGGGAAGGTTCTTGACCCTTTCAGAATCTGTTTGCAGCGATAAGATACATTGAAATCAGAAGCGCTAATGCCGATGAGTCATAGAGAGTGTTTGCGTTATTGATTGTTTGATGCCTGATACTACGCACATTAACAGACAGTTTCGATTTCCATAGCGGTGTAAGGCTGTAATCGGGTGATGCTTCAAATAAATAAAACTCAGCATTGCGGTTTTCGCGTTTAAGTATCGTCAGACGCTGATCTGTTTTCTTACATAACCAGCTATCGAGAATTCTGTTTTTATCATTTAGCAGGCTGATCTTTATGTTGGGTTCTTTACACAATGCAACCACCGGGTAATGCTCTTCTTTAGAGATGGTTGTTGTTTGGGTCTGGTTGTGGCTGATCTCCCATATTAACTCAACGGGCTCTTCCAGTGAATCATCCTCCCCGGTGGGAACTGCTTTGTTAGCCTCTGTCGTAACTGCTTCAGTAGCCTTTGTAATGTGCGCTTCAGTAGTCACTTTCATAGGAGTTTTGGTATTGGCATCGTTATTGGCATTAGTAATAATGGCAGGAACAGCGGGAATTACAGGATTTATAAAACTGTATATGGAATGAGAGTTCTTAGAAGGATCACTTGGAGGAATAATGTTTAACTTAGGGTCTATGTTTTTGCACAGCGGATGAGGGTCGCTACTCCTTTTACAGACATAAATCTTGACGCGCATGTTGTGTGTCAGACAATGTCCGCCTTTTCTGTTGTTAATTGAGCTCAGGGTGCCATCTGATGTGGAGAATACATAGTAATATTTCCCCCCTTCAAAAGTCATATCGTCTTTACCGGCAGAGTATTCAAGAAACAGTAGATTTACAAAAGACAGTTGATTGGCATCGTTGCAAACAAAATGGAAAACCCTGCTTGAGCTATTTTCCGGTATTTCACAGTTTTCGTAGAAGGTTTCGTTTCTTACTAACCATAGATTTTCATTCATATCTGAGACTTGTTTATCGAAGCTGCGTTGCTTTACCACAGTGGGAAGATTGGGACAAATAAAGCCTATTGCTCCGTTTATCCGTACACCTACGGTTTTGTTCTCCACGTGTGAATATAAATCTTCCACCCATAGAGCGCTTGTGTAGGTATCACGGGCATCAGATGTCTGAAACAGACATAACAACAAGATGAACCCGAATAAGACCAGTTGCATAATTGCTCTCTAGTACAAATTCAGATTAAGAAATAGCAGACAAGTCTGCAGATTTTCAGTAAATAAGACAATAAAAAGACATTCATAGAGTTTACTCATCACGCGTTGAAACAAAGAAGTTTTGTCTGGCTCTTGCTAATCCGCTTTAATCATCTGGTTCTTAACCCTGTCAGAGTGCGCTTGCACTAATAAGATACACAGAGATCAAAAGCGGCAATACCTGTGGGTTATAAAAGGTGTCTGCGTTATTAGTATGATAATCTCTGGAGCTAACCACATTGACAGACAGCTTCGATTTCGGTGCCCGTATACGGCGATATTCGGGAGATGCCTCAAATAGATAAACGTCGCCATACCGGTATTTGGGTTTAAGTATCGTCAGGCGCTCACCGACTTTCTGACACAGCCAGCTATTGATAATGGTTCCTTTGTCGTTCAGCAGATTGATCCTGGTGTTGGGCACTTTGCACTGTGCAATCACCGGATAATGCTCTTCTTCAAAGATATTTGCAGTTCGGGTCTGGTTGTCGCCCATCATCCAAACCAACCGAACGGGCTGTGCCAGTGAATGTTCATATCTGGTTGGAGTCGTTTCGGTATCAGTTTGAGTATTGTTGACAGTCCTAGTGACAGAGGCCGTTCCCGAAGCGGTTGTCATAACTATTGCAGTACTCTTGTCAGTGCCAGTGACGGGAGCTGTTCCATAAGCGGTTGTCATAACTATTGCGATACTCCTGTCAGTGGTAGTGACGGGAGCTGTTCCGGAAGCGGTTGTCATAACTATTGCTGTCTCATTGTCGGCCATAGTGACGGGAGCTGTTCCGGATGCGGTTGTCATAACTATTGCTGTCTCATTGTCGGCCATAGTGACGTGAGCTGTTCCGGATGCGGTTGTCATAACTATTGCGGTACTTTTGTCAGTGGTATTGACGGGAGCTGTTCCGGAAGCGGTTGTCATAACTATTGCTGTCACGTTGTCGGCCATAGTGACGGGAGCTGTTCCGGATGCGGTTGTCATAACTATTGCGGTACTTTTGTCAGTGGTATTGACGGGAGCTGTTCCGGAAGCGGTTGTCATAACTATTGCTGTCACGTTGTCGGCCATAGTGACGGGAGCCGTTGCAGAAGTGGTTGTCATAACGATTGCTGTACTGTTGTCGGTCATAGTGACGGGAGCCGTTGCGGAAGTGGTTGTCATAGCGATTGCTGTATTGTTGTCGGCCATAGTGACGGGAGCCGATGCGGAAGCGGTTGTCATAACGATTGCTGTATTGTTGTCGGCCATAGTGACGGGAGCCGTTGCGAAAGCGGTTGTCACAACGATTGCTGTCTCGTTGTCGGCCATAGTGACGTGAGTCGTTCCGGAAGTGGTTGTCATAACGATTGTTGTATCGTTGTCGGTCATAGTGACAGGAGCCGTTCCGGAAGTGGTTGCCAGAACGATTGCTGTCTCGTTGTTGGCCATAGTGACGGGAGCCGTTCCAGTGGCGGTTGTCACAACTATTGCGGTGTCGTTGTTAATCATAGTGACAGGGACCGTTGCATTAACGGTTGTGTTAATTATTGCGGTACCGTTGACAGCGGCATTTGTAGGAACCGTCGTCGTTAAAGGATTTGTTAAAAGTGTCTTTATAGGTGCAGAAAGAAAAGCACCCGTTGCATTATACCAGTTTAACTGAGGGTCCGGATAACTGCAGCTGGGGTCCGTTTCATTATAATGTTTACAGATATAAACCTTGAGGCGCATGTTATGTGTTCGACAATGTCCGTCTTTTTTATTCCCAAGTGAGCTCTTATAACCGGTTGACGTGGACATAATGTAGTAATGTTGCCCGCCTTTAAATGTTCTGTCGTCTTTTCCGGCAGCATGCTCAAGAAACAGTATACTCAGATAGCCCAGGCGATGTGGATCGCGACAAAAATGGACATCTGTTTGATCTGAGGGGTTATCCGGTATCTCACAATTCTCATAGTAGGTCTCGTTATCCGTCAACCATATATTTTCATACAGGGTGGGGGCTTGTCTGACGTCAGTACGCATCTTTACCACGGTGGCAGCATTGGGACAAACAAAATACATTTGCGAGTTTAACTTTACAGACATGCTCTTATTCTCGGCGTGGGAATATAACTCGTCAATCCACCAGGTGCTCTGGTAGACCTGGCGATTAGCATCGCAGGTCTGGTGCAGATGGAATAACAACAGGAATCCGATTAAGACAAATTGCATAATTATTCTCTGACAATATGTCAGTGTTAAATTAGCAGACAGACCTGTGCATCTTCCGAAAGTCCAGAGATTCTTAACTCTGCCTGCAAATATCCGGGCTTAACGGGCAGTAAATAGAAACCCCTGTGTGACTTTACGTCCACTTTTCATGGGGGAGCACTACCTCTGAAGCCTGCTGATATCCTAACTTTACCCGATAAAAATAGCCGTTTTCTGATGCTGAAAACTTTCCACGAATTAACAAAATCTTACAAAAATAATTCAAGACTGACGGGGAAGCGAGTATAATGCGCACCCGATTAAGGTTTGAATAATCTGTATGTATATGTAACCGGTGGCAGCCCGGACGACATTCACAACAATAAGACGAGGAGCTCTCCATGGAAGTAGCTTTTTGGGATGGCAAACGCGCACCCGGTATTTCTGATCAAATTGACCTCGGAGCCTTCTCTAATCTTGGGGAAGTGATTGCAGATGCTGTCGATAGACATGGAGACAAGCCCGCCTTCACTGGGCTGGGGTTGACACTCAGCTTTAATGAGGTGGATCGCCTGAGCGATCAGTTTGCAGCCTACCTTCAGCAGCACACCGGATTGCAACCCGGTGATCGCATTGCTCTGCAAATGCCTAACATTTTGCAGTATCCAGTGGTGGCCTTTGGTGCCATCAAAGCGGGTTTGGTCATTGTTAATACGAATCCTCTCTATACTGCCAGAGAGATTAAACATCAGTTCAATGACGCAGGTGTGAAAGCGCTGGTTTGCGTCAATATCGTTGGACATCTGGTCGAAGAAGTCTTATCGGGGACCGGTGTTGAGCACCTGATTGTGACTGATCTGGCGGATCTGTTGCCCTGGCCAAAACGCTCCTTAATCAACTTTGCCGTCAAGCACGTCAAGAAAATGGTGCCGTCTTACAGCCTTCCAACAGCCGTACCTTTCAGGAAGGCCCTTGCACTGGGTAGCAAGGGAACCTATAAGCCACCTAAGCCAGCACAAAGAGAAGATCTGGCTGCTCTGCAGTACACCGGGGGGACTACCGGCGTCGCCAAGGGTGCCATGTTGACTCATGCCAATCTGGTCGGCAACGTTCTCCAGACAGTTGAATTGAGAAGACAGGTAAATGCTGATGGCAGTCCGGTTTGCAATCCTGAAGGTGATACTGTGGTAGCGCCACTGCCTCTTTATCACATCTATGCCTTCTCGGTTCACTTGTTGTCATACTTCTCTCTGGGAGGGCACAGTATCCTGATTGCTAACCCCAGGGATATTGATACCTTCATCAAAACCATCAAGCCCTGGCGTATCAATGCATTTATTGGCCTCAACACTCTTTTTGTCGGCTTGATGAACCACCCCGAGTTCAAGAATATTGACTTCTCTGACCTGAGAGTGACCAATTCGGGGGGGACAGCACTTCAGCAGGCGACAGCAGATCGCTGGCTCGAACTGACTGGCTGCCGAATTGGTGAAGGCTATGGTTTGTCCGAAACCTCTCCTATTTTGACCGCCAACCCTGCGGGTGACTTTGTTCAGGATGGCACAGTGGGTATTGCCTTACCGGGTACCGCTCTGAAAGTCATTGATGATGAAGGCAACGAGTTACCATTCGGTGAACGCGGCGAACTCTGTGCAAAAGGCCCTCAGGTCATGGCAGGTTATTGGCAGCGCCCCGAAGCGACTGCCGAAGTGCTGGACAACGAAGGCTGGTTCCGTACGGGTGATGTAGCCATCATTGGTGAAGACGGCTATATACGTATCGTAGACCGTCTGAAAGATATGGTGCTGGTATCCGGCTTTAATGTCTATCCCAATGAGATTGAGGATGTTGTGGCCAGGCATGAAAAAGTGCAAAACTGTGCGGTGATCGGAGTACCTGATGAGAAAACAGGAGAGGCAGTAAAACTGTTTGTTATTCCTCAGGATGACAGTATTACCGAGCAGGAGTTGAAGGACTATTGTCGTAAAAATATGACAGCTTACAAAGTGCCCAGACAGGTGGAGTTCAGAGTAGAGCTTCCGATGACCCCCGTAGGCAAGGTTTTAAGGAAAGATCTCCGTGCACAGGAACTGAAGAAGCTGGAAACAGCTTGATAATAATCGCAGTGCTCTTTTTATGAAGCATGGCATAGGCTCGCAATGAGGCTATGCCACTGGTTATTAATAAAAACGAAGGTAGCCAGACTTATGACTTAATTGAACTGCTCGTATGATTGGCTATTGAAAATGAAATGGTTGTTTTTTTCTTGATTCGTTAGTAGTTATTTAGTTTTGCATAATAATTTATGTACGACACTGTTTACAGTTAGTCAGTGCAATGGTACTTTTGACGCTTTCCAAATATTGCCCATCCTGGTTTTATAATGAACATTTTTGAAGAGTCCCTGAATATCCTGAAATCAAAAGTACAGTTGCGTAAACTGTTTCAGGGTATGCATGTTGAAGATATAGAAAACGTTATCAGACGTGTAGAAGCGATCCATGAAGAAAAAGTGCGTGAGCACAATGAACAGAAGGAACAACAAGGTCGCAAAAGAGAAGCTGTTGAAAGCATTCTTGGTCAGATGCAGGAGAAAGGTCTGACCATTGAAGATCTGATGGTTTCTGCTGTTGTAGAGAAAGCCAGAAAAGGAAAGCCAAGACAGCGCTATCAATTTCAATATGAAAAAGAAGATGGCTCTGTGGTTAACTGGGAAGGCGCTACCATGGGTCGTATTCCATCGGAGTTTACTGAATATCTGTCAAAAACAGGAAAAGAACGTAAAGACTGTATTGTGGCTGAGCTTTAATACTCATCAGCGCAATAGGGCGTTAGAAAGTTCGATTGGTATTATTGCCTGGCCTGAGAGATAGCCAGAAAGTCAAAAAAAAAACCGGATGATTCCGGTTTTTTTTTTAATGGTATTGCAATTCAGAGACGCTGCTTGATTTTTTCTTTCAGTACGCCCTCTTCGGTGTAGCCTCTCAATACTTCATTGGGGAATACCAGTGCCGGTGTTCCGCGAATGCCAAGCTCCTGTGCCAGACGCAGGTTCTCTTCAAGTTGCCGGGTTACAGACTCATCCACTTTCAGTTTATCGGAGTCTACTCCCTCTGCTATCAGTGCGGCTTTAATGGAGTTGCTGGTGTGTCTGCCGGGCCTGGACATCAGGCGCTGGTTAACAGACAGGTACTTATCCTTGTCCAGCTTGAAGGTAGCCAGAGCCATTTCCGCAGCTTCACGAGATTCCGGGCCAAGTACAGGGAGTTCCTTGATAACAATTTTTACATCAGGGTTCTCTTCAACAATTTTCTTCAGGATAGGATCCTGGCGCTTGCAGAAGCCACAGTTGTAATCACCAAAGTAGGCAATAGTCACACTGGCTTCAGGGTTACCCATAATGGGGTTCTCAGGGTTTTCGAACAGCTGCTTTTGACGGGCTTCCAGCATCTGCTTTTCGGCATTTTGCTGGGCGGCGATTTCTCGCTTTCTCAGTTCGTTCATAGCTTCAACCAGGATGTCCGGGTTTTCTACCAGTGTTTTACGAACCAGTTCTCTGACTTCCTGCTTCTGCTGATCATCCAGAGACTGTGCCTGAATGTTGAGCGAGCCCATCAATAGGGTAGTGGCGAGAATAAGAGTTTTTTTCATCGTGCTCATCTGTGAGTCAGTATTTGTTTCCCTGAGTTGTTGCTGAAGCTCATGGGAGTGAGATTCACTTCAGGGGCGAAATAGCTTTGACTGCCACTTTGTCATGATTAAATGGCAATGGCAAAGACTTATAGGCCAGGCTGTCTGGCTATGGAGCCCGTCTGTTCGTTAAACTTCAGGGCTCAGGTCGGGCGGTAAACAGCGAAAAAGCATTCCATCATGATTCTATGAGAAGCTTTTCAGGCTGATTTCCCGGGTTTACCTGGATGATGCCTTCTCGATAGCCGCTGTAACGCTGTCATGGTCGAGAAGAACCGGCAGTGGTATTCCTTCAGGAGCAGCTGGACCGTAGACGATATTGAAAGGCACACCAAATCGCCCATTCTTCTGAAGGTAGGCATTAATTTCTTCTGAAGGTCGGGTCCAGTCTCCTTTCATAGTTACAATAGAGTCTTTTTGCAGGAGACTGTTGGTTGGATCTCTGTCGATGACCCTTATCTTGTTGGCTTTGCAAGTGATACACCAGTCAGCCGTGACATCGACAAAGACGACTTTACCTTCAGCCACCGAGCTGGCGATTTCCTGCTCATTCAGAGGGGTCCAGATCAGATTGTCTGATGTCGATTGTTCCGGAGTGAACAAACCAGTCGACCAGGCTCCGAACAGCACTATCGCCATTGACAGGAATACTGAGGGCAGTAGCAGTATTCTTTTTCCAGCTTGAGGCATCAAGCTGATCAACAGGCGATGCAGAACCAGTACAGTAGGAATCAGGGCAATCATCAGAAGCAGATAGACTGGCAGGAATGCCTGAAGCAGGCTGGTTAGCCACAGCGAAGTCACCAGCAGCATCAGTGCCAATAAGCGGCGAAGGTTTATCATCCACTGACCGGGTTTTGGCAACCACTTCAAAAGAGAGGGTCTGGCAGCAATCAGCAGATACGGAAGGGCAAGACCTACGCCCAGAGCCGTGAAAATGGCAAACAGGTTGAAGCTGTTGGTCGACAGGGCGAAGGCGACGGCGGTTCCCAGAAATGGCGCTGAACAGGGTGTAGCCAGAAGCGTTGCGAACATACCCTGAACAAAGTGGCCTGCTGTACTGTTGTCACCGGCTGCAGCCAGCCTGGTCGACAGGAATGAGGGCAGATGGATTTCAAACAGGCCTATCAGGTTAGCAGCAAAAAGGGCAGTTACCGCCACCATGAAACCAATAAACCAGGGGCTTTGAAACTGGATGCCCCAACCAATACTGTTGCCGGTCAGCTTAAGTATCCAGAGGAATGCCGCCAGTAACCAGAAGGAGAAAACAATGCCCGCCGCAGAACTCAGAAACTGCTTGCGGGTGACTCTGGCTTGCTGGCCTGAAGCATGGAGTACGGAAGAAAGCTTCATACCGAGGACGGGTAGAACGCAGGGCATCAGGTTGAGGATAAGGCCGCCCAGAAGAGCCAGACCCAGTAACACTAACAGGCTTGCTGAACGGGTGTCTGCTGGCAGTGAACTGGCAGCGACTTCCTTGACGGACAGCGTTTTTTCAAGGCCGTTGTCTCCATTGAGAAGGGTAACGGTCACAGATTCATCTGACAGGTTGTATTCACCCAGCCAGCTTGACGCATTCATGACGGCTTGAAGCTGGTTGTCCTCAATGGTAAATACCGGCAGGCTGAAGGTAATGTCTTCCTGGCCATCGATGATGACGTCGACGGCCTTTTCCCAGCCAGTCTCAGAGTGGGCAGTGGCAACAACCTTGTTGTTTTCCTTGTTCCATACAACAGATTCCACGCTCAGCCCTGTGTCCGGCATAGTCGTCGGAACCCGTGAAAGAGCTTTATCAATCAGGAATGACGCTTGCGGGTCTGTTTTCAGATCAGAGGGTGTGAAATCCAGTTGAATCTCGTAATCTGTCAGGACGCATACCGTGGTGCAGGAAGACAACCGCAGTCTGGCATTGATGGAGACAGGCTGATTCAGATCTTTAACCTGAATCAGAAGAGGAAAAACCGTACCATTTTTATAGCCAAGGGTATGCAGTCCCAGCATTTCTATGCGCTCTGGAGCAGGCCAGAGCCACTCAACCGTTTCTATATTACTGCTGCCTTGTGGCTGCTTTATACGCCAGTCGATTTCAGGTGGAATACCGGCCTCACCGGGTGATCGCCAGTAAGTCTTCCAGTCACCTGATAATTGGACTTCCAGTGCCGCATAAAGTTGACGAGTGGTCGGGTCTGCTTCACCAGAAAAGTGCAGCCTGACCCTGGCCTCAGGCTGCTGAGGGTTGACTAACCATTCAGTTGAAAGAGCATGGGCAGGTCGATTGAGCAATGAAAGAAGCAATACCAGACATAAGCTGAATAGCACCAGCAGAGCGTTCTGCCTGCTGTTCTTTGAAGCTGTTGCAGTGCAGCTTATCTGAGAATGCTGATTAAGTGATCGTATCTTCATGTATATCCCGATAAATTCAGGCAGCCCTTAAAAAGTCGATTTTCGTCAAAGACTGAACAGTGCAAAAAAGCATCAGTCTATCTCGACATTGGCGAAACTTGGCCTGAAAAAACATTGTCAGGGTAAAACGTGGCCGTTCAGTGGCCGCTCTCTATTAATCCAGTGAAGAATACGCTGGACTTCAGTGTCTGGATTCAGAAAAAATGATTTTTCTTTGATATTTTTTACTGTTTTTTTATCCACTCCGGCTTTTAAGATTTGGCGATAGGGAGGTCGTGGTCGACCTTTGCGATTTCTCCGGGAATAGCTTCCCTGCCATGATAGTATCTTACTTGGTACGGTTGTTAATGATATTATGCAGCCTGTGCTTTATTATATTCCCGTGTCAGGTGTCTCTGTGCTATCTCTCCAAGTCTGCTATGCTGATCCTCTCATTCATTTGTCAGGAATACAGCATGAGCTTGAACGTTGAACAACCGCCCGAAACAGAGCTTGACCATATCCGAGACACCCTGACGGGGATTATCAGCTACGCCAGTAAAACCCGTGCTGAAATGCATCAGGGGTTTGCTCGGATAGACAAACGTTTTGACCAGCAAGGCAAAGAGATTGCTGCACTGAAAGCCGACAATGCAGATTTGAAAGCCGACAATGCAGAAATCAAAGAAGCCTTAAAGCTCATCCTGTCCAGACTTCCCTGCTAATCGCCACATAACAGATGGTTCCAAAGGACTGCCCTGTCGGTCAGTCTTTTAACAAAGGGCTATGCTCTACAAGGCAACCGTCTTTTGTACATTGAGTTGTCATTTTAAGAGTGTCTATACCTGAAAGATACAGTAATGTTCTTAAGGCAGGGTGCAATAGAAGTTCCGCTATCCTGGGATCACGTAATAACTCAAGTGTTGCAGGTTGAGATAGATAACATTTGAGTTCACCTATTGGCATTTGTAAAAGATTTCTAAAAAAATTGGCAAACATAGCATTTTGTAAAAGTTCTATAACTGCAGGTTTAGAAAATATATTGCTCAGACTTTTACGAATTCTTGCCATTGTGGAATCATATTGCTCTTCTTCATCTTCTGGCAAATTGCACAGGATATAAGCATTACATAAATTTCTTAAATGCTGCATTCGATCTTGAATTGCGTTAGTACAATTTGAGCATAAACATTGCGCTTCTGCAGTTGCCATTTGTTGAAGCTCCATGTCACAAAACAAACAAGATTCAGAATATGTTTTGCATGAGAACAGCAATATAAATAAAGGGAATACCATTATTTTGTTCATATCCGGAGTCTCAAGTACAAAAGCCGGAGAATAGTATAGTCGGGTAAGAGCTGGTCTTTCTCCAGCTCTCCCCAAGCTACATCGCTGTGCCTTCTTTCCTGTGAAGTTAAAAATCATAAACGCGGCTTCAGTGGCTTTCATCACCTTGCTTTTTTGTCGGGTTGACTGTCAGCTTCAGTGGACATTCAGTTGTTAGCGCTTCTCATTCTACCCACAACTCGTTCCCGCGCTCTGCGTGGGAATGCCTACCTCCCCCTGAAAAGCGGACTCTAAAGCGTGAGACAGGTATGGGTTTCCACGCTGGGGTCCACAGGGCCTGAAAGTATGGGAACCAGGGTTTTGCAACACCCTCTTTAGAGGGTGTCGCAAAACTCCAACAGCTCGTTCCCATGCTCTGAGGTCGTCATTCCCGCGAAGGCGGGAATCCAGCGCCAACGGTGGATCTCTGCCTTCTCGGGGATGACAAGGCCAGGGGGGCACCGGGCAGTATGGTTCTGGTGGTGAGTCAGTGTGGATTCCCGCCTTCGCGGGAATGACGAGAATGAAGCCGGGAATGACGGGAGTCAACTCGTTCCCACGCTGTAGAGAGTTTTGCGACCCCCTCTTTAGCTGTGGGAGGATGTCAATGTATCCAATAGTCAGAAATACTCCCTTGCGGTCAACTTTTTGAGTCCGGTTGGCTGGGAGAAATGCACCCATTCGCTGGGGTCGGTGTGTGGCTGGCACTTAATGGTAGAAAGGGTTGAGGTGTGTTTTCAACAAAATAACTGATTAACACACTGAATTACTTGTGGATAACTCATGAGGTGCCTGAAATTTCAAGGCGTTTATGCATTGGTTGAAAAATAATCAGACGAGAGTCTTTTGAATATATTGGGCCTTTTGAAAGCAGTATTTATACGTTATTTGTTGTTTATTAGATTACAAAATTCTGTGTATAAACTGCTTCAATAATTTTTTTCGAACGTGTGTTCAAAGCAGGAGCCTGCTGAGAGCAGGCTCCAGACGTAGATATCACTGATTGCGATCCACATCAAAAGCTGCAAAAGCCTGCTGAACGGGCATGATTTCCATGGCATTAATATTGACATGGGCTGGTCTGCATGCGACCCAGTAGATGCTCTCTGCGATATCTTCTGCTGAAAGAGGCTTCATACCTTTATACACTGCATCGGCTTTTGATTGATCACCCTCGAAACGCACGACTGAAAATTCAGTTTCAGCCATTCCGGGTTCGATATTGGTTACTCTGATGCCACTCCCCAGAAGGTCAGAACGAAGATTCAGGGAAAACTGTTTTACAAATGCTTTGGTGCCGCCATAAACATTGCCACCGGGATAAGGATAATTTCCGGCAACCGATCCCAGGTTAATGATACTGCCACTGTTGTTTTTCTTCAGGGCCGGTAAAAGAGCATGAGTGATCAGAACCAGTCCTTTGATGTTGGTGTCGATCATGTTGATCCACTGTCGGGTATCACACTGGTCAGCCGGTTTGGTTCCCAGAGCCAGACCGGCATTGTTGATCAGAGTATGAATGTCTGAAAAAGCTTCCGGGAGACTGCTCAGCGCATCCTGAATGGCATCTTCATCTCTAATATCAAAAACAAGACAGTGAACAGGGCAGGATGCCGAGAGTTCTTTGGCCAGTGCTTCCAGACGTTGCTTTCTTCTGCCGGTAATTACCAGCTGCCAGCCTTGTTCACTGGCAAAACGACGGGCACAGGCTTCACCAAAACCGGAAGTGGCTCCGGTGATAAACACAGTTTTCAAGCTCAAGGGGGGGCTCCTGGTCAGAGTGGGTCTTTTTCTCTTTCCTTATTATGTCAGATTCTCAGAGTTATTATTTTTTTAGTCTCAGTGACGCTGCTGGCTGACTTCCTGTACATGAAAATATTCTTCCGGATGCGAACAGAGTCAGATTGTTGGGCATTGCTGTTGCAAGCTCTGATCTCTTCTATAGTAATACCAATCGAACTTTCTAACTCCCTATTGCGCTAAAGATTTGAGCCTTAATCCTGCGTTGGCGATCGTCGTCATAGCTAAACACCGCCTTGTCTTAAGGCTCAAATCTCCATGCTCATCACGGGAGTTAGAAAGCACGATTGGTATAAGTCGACTACTGTTTTCCTTCGGTGGAGCACTCTACTATGACTTTACCAGACGGTAAGATAACCGAAGAACAAGTTCACAGAGCTCAGGCCGTTTATTCAAAGCGGGTTCTCAATATCTATGATGTTGCCGTACTGGGCATTTCCAACCGTTTTATCTGGCAGTGTCCGACGCCTTTACTTCTGGACTGGTTTAACCAGCACGTCAGCGACCAGCATTTGGATATAGGTGTTGGCACCGGTTATTTCCCAGATCACTGCCAGTTCCCAACCGATCATCCATCGTTGACATTGGTAGACCTGAACGTAAACACACTTGAGTATGCCGGGCAGCGATTAAACCGATATCAACCCATCACCTTGGTGCATAACGTTTTCAAACCATTTACCTCCTTGCCGGTCAATGCCTTCAACTCCATCAGCATGAACTATTTACTGCACTGCCTGCCAGGCAGCATTCATAGCAAAGCTGTCGTGTTCGATCACGTTAAGCCCTTGCTGAATAAAGGGGGAAAACTGTTTGGCGCCACCATTCTTAATATACCCCATACTCTGGTGGCAAAAGCTCTTATGGGCATTTACAACCGAAAAGGGATCTTCAGCAACCAGAAAGATTATCGGGATGGGCTGGAGCAGGAATTGCGCTCAAGATTCACTGATGTGGACATTCAGGTGACCGGTTGTGTCGCTCGTTTTGTAGCCAGTAGCCAGTAAGTGCAGAAACAGAATTATAGCTCAATGAAAATACTCACTGGCCAGACGGGGGTTGATGATTCCTATGTCACAGGGACTATTTAATATCGACGACCTTCAAATCCTGCTGTTTTTTCAGATCTAAATCGCGATAACGAATCCCGGGTTTATCAAAGTCTACCGATGCGAAATCAATCTCTCGAATACGGCTGTTGAACATGGTTTTGTAATAGTATTTCAGGTCTTTGGTATCCATAGCCGTCGTCCACTGAGTGGAGCCCAGTGTGTCGTCTTTGGGGAGTTCATCTCTGGCAAATACTGCACCAGAAGGAATATCAAAGTTGTTCAGGATGCGCAGTGATTCCATTGCGGCGGCATAGCCATTTTCGACGGGGCGTGCTGTGTTTCGCAGTGCCGCTGCGCGAACAAATCGAGATACGGGTGAGTAATCGCCAGGCAGGCCAATCATGCCCGAACCAGCGCCGTGTGGCGCCAACTCCAGATCGCCTATTTTAATGTCTGGTTTGGCTTTGGCGGTGAGGCCGACGTAATTTTTCAGGTTTTGCAGATGCCAGGGAAACTCAGGATTGTTAGTTAACACGCCGACGGGGTTGTCATAAATATTCAGCTTGCCGCCATGGGTGTACTCCACCACAATTGATGCTCCGGAGCGATCTGTCATCATGAAATGAATCGGCGGTACGATATTGCCTAAGCCTTTTTCTTTTACGGGGGCAACATCTATTTTTGGAAGATTTTGCTTTATGTCTTTTATTGTCGACTGGGTAGAGAGTACCCAGTTGCTGATGTCTTGAGGACCAATTGTGTTTGCTGCTTTGGCCGGGTCATAGGGTGGAAACTCGGCAGTGCCTGGCAAGTAAAGCACTGAAACGGCTAAGCCTTTTTCGTTCATTCCATCAATAAGCGCTGGTTTATTGAGGCCATTGATGCCAACGACACCGTATTTGGCTTTCCACTTTAAGCCCGGTTTGCCATCAGGCGTGAGACCCGTGAAGGCGGTGTCTCGTGGTATCACCATAATTTTTGATTCCAGATCAAAGGATCCCCACTCTTCAGTGCGAGCCTGGATGACCGCATCGTCCTCTGAAACCAGTGTAATGCCTGTACAGGCAAGAACGATTGGGATCTGAACAACGGCGGCAAGAGCCATGGCGCTGAGAAGAAAGGCTGTAATGACCGATACTTTTAATGAAGGGGTGTTCATAAAAAAGCGCTCTTTGTGGCGAGTAAGGCGCGATGAAAGTATAGCGTTTTATAAAAGATAGTTAAATCAAAGGGGTTTCCTTGTCCTTTTTTTGCTCGAAGTCACGGTTTTTAAGCAGATCATCAGCTTGCTGTCTTCTTGTTAGTTGCGCTTACATCAATGTTATGAACTTTTATCCTGAAGGCAACTCTGAGTTACCGAAGGACATCAATGTTGGATGATCTTCAAATCAACATCCTTGCAATCAAGGAGAAAACTAACTTAATGAAAGGAACTTTATATGAATAACGTAAATACACCCGCCGCTGTTGGGGTTTCAACCCCAGACTTGACAAAACCTGTTCAGCCACAGAGCAAACCAACAGGTGCTGGTTTCGGATGGGTTATTACTAAAGCTGACCAGGGTGAACTTTTAAGTCATCAAGGTCTACAACAGGCAGGCTCCCATCTTCAAGGTGACAGAACCAATGACCGCCGTGTGGTGACCATCAATGCCGATGGCATAGCGAATATCTACAATCGGAAGGCCGATGGATCATTTGCAAAAGAGGCTAGCATTGCCGCTAAAGGTCTTGTCAACTCAGCCACCTTAAGCGACGATAAGCTCCATGTGGTCACCGTCAGCGACGATCACAGGGTGGGAGTTCATGCCCTGGGGGCCGACGGAGCATGGGTAACCAAAACTGCCATTTCTCATGACGGGCCGATCACATTAGCAACCTTCAGCGCTGATGAAATGCATGTGGTGACCGCCAGTGACGATCACACGGCAAAAGTCTGTGACAAGATGGTCGACGGATCATGGGTAGAAAAAACCACCGTTCAACATGATGGGCCGGTCAATTTCGTAGACTTCATCGACGATGGCTTCCGCCTGGTGACCAGCAGTGAGAATGGAACGAGGCAAGTCACTGAACTGAAATGAAATGATTGACTGCCTGCGCTCACCCATGGTGTCAGGCAGTATTTCTTCACAACTCACCTTGATTAACACAACCCGCCGAGTGGGCAGTGATGTACCCTGGTACTTTGACGCCACTGACAAACTCCCAGAACCTGCCTCAATTATCTGCTCTTAACTGTTTGTGCTCCAGAGACTCTGTTGGTGGGTCATGGCTAATTCATCAAAGTCGTGGCGAGATGGGCTGTTTCAAGCTCAGTGGCAATGTGGCGATATAAAAAAAAACTCTCTGAGCATGGATAATGACATGGCAACTGGTGGCTCCAATCTACCTGTTAATGGCCCCGGGGGCAGGCAGCAAACAGTTCAAAATCAATCGATACCTTCTACTCAACCATCCAAGGCTAAAATGGGGCCTCGGGATGTGTCTGTTGACGAAACCACCGGCTCGCTATTGCAGGGGGAAGCAGGTCTGCACCCCCAATATGTGCCTATCCACAAACGGGATGTTGTCATTGAGAAAGTGGAGGGAGGCTTCTGGGCCACCCTCCTGACAGGATTTTCCAAGTTAGCGATGAGGTTTATCCGAGCCGGAATCGGTAAGACTGGCAACAAGGCCGATGATAAATTAAAGAGCAATGAACAGTTTGCCAACGAAAACAAAAAGAAACTGGAGGGCTTACAGCATGAGATGAAATCGATTCAGACCGAACTGAAGGGATTGAGAAAAAAGCTTCCTCGTCTGGAAACCAAAAAGCAGGATCAATTTTCAAAACTCCAAAAAAGGCTTTTTGAATTAAGAGCTCAGCTGAGCAGGCTAGAGCGAAACTTTCATGGGATAAAGGAGACGAAGCCTCTCCTGAAAGTTTGGGATCAGAAGATCAGGAAAGAGACACAGGACTTCCTGAAGTTGATCGAAAAGCAAATGGGTCCCGGACTTAAACTGATACATGGGCTTCAACAGGTCTTTGGAAAGTCCAAAAAAGGACTGCCTGCTGGCAAGGTTTATCACCTCAACCTGGGGAACCTGTCGACCACACTGTCCTCCGGTGCTGAGCTGAAGGTACAAAACATCGGTGTGTTTATTGAGCAGTGTTATATGTCTCCCACAAAAGAGCTGATACTGGATATTGCCGATATCAGGGCAGACTTATCGTCAATGGGAGCCAGTGGCGAGGTTGAGCCAATGACTTTGTCCGGAGGAATCAGTATCAAACTGAAGCCACCGACCAGTGAATACTTGTACAAGGTGTTGACCGAGAACATCCTGAAAGCTCCCATTTATATTAATGCCATGAGCAAACAGCTGAAGCCTGCTGATGTGGCAGAAGTGTCGATTAAAAGCCTTCAGTTAGAAAAAAAAGATGGACAAACCCTGGCGCTGCAAGACGCTCCGTTTGCTCACTCGCTGCTTGATTTGATGATCCCGTTCATGTCGGGAAGCCCCGAGCTTCCTCTTGTTGCACTGGATCTTGAGAAGCAATGGAAGCATAAAGGGTTGGAAGTGGTTTGCGAAAGTTTGGACAAAGAAGAAAAAGACCGCAAAGACGATCTTTATCAACTGCTGGAAGATATAAAAAGCCTGCCTGAGGGTGAAGCAAAAGACCGTTGTCAACAATTGAGTCTTCAAGCCACCAAAGATCTGAAAGCGATAGCGGAACTGAGAGAAGCCAAAATCCGTGAGTTAACCCACAGCAAACAGTTAAGAAGCGTTCAGCAACAACGATCAAAGAATATTGACTCGTCATTTGATATGAACCGGGGGATGATCGATCTGGTCTACGGGCTGGCGGCTGTGGCTAATGGCAGCCCGACAGGTATACAAAAGCATATTGCTATTTCGGGAATGAATATTCCCGTATCGGGTACCAGTTCTGTTGAATTGAGCCAGCTTAAGGTCAACGTGTCTGATTTTTCTTTCAGTCCATCCGGTGTCGTGGAGCTGACTATTCCGGAAATGGCCAGCCATATCACTCTTCAGAATGAAGTGACGGGAGAGAAAAAGTCGGTACCGGTCATCGTCAGAGGTGCAGCAATCAAAATTCGGCCACCTTTTGGACTTCTGGTGAAGGAACTCTTGCAGCTGAAGTTTCCAGTGGACTCCAAAATGCTGGATAAAATGGTTACGCCCATTTACAACGAGACGACCAAAAAGAAGCACTCGGGGGGGACTAAAATCTCCGATTATTTAGAGATTGACCTGGGGGCGGTATCCTGTCTGACCCGCGAGGGAGAGGTGGCTTTCTCAGGAGAGGAAGCTAGCCCGTATGAGCAGCACAGGCAGGCGTTTGTCGAGAAAACCGGAGACCTCCTCTCGGCGAATGTTGATGCCAAGGCTATGGAGTCAGCACTGGCGTCGGCAGGTTTAACCAAAGAGTCTCAGCAGAAAGTCTGGAAGCTTTGTGAGGAAGGTGTTTTTGCTGACAGTGCTGTTTTTGCACCTGAAAAACTGGAACATCTGGTCTTGCCATTCTCTGGACAAGAGCCACCAATCCCACAGACTTCCCCACTGCCGGAGCAAGAGGTCACTCACAGTTCGGAAGTGATGACCCCTGTTCCAGAGACAGAGCCACCAGAGAATACAACCCCGAATGCTGAGATCTCAAAACCTGAACCTGTCTTAACCACTTCAATAGGCACAGCGGCAGAAAATCCTGAGTCTCCCCGGAAGGTAACGGTGGATGCTTCCGTTGCTGAGCCGGAAAGGCTTGAGTCAATCCTGGTGAACCCTCGAAAAAACCGGGCAGTCACTCCATCCTCATCATCGTTACCCGAAGAGGTCAAACCGTCCGAAGTGGCAAACGCAGCGACCACTCGGCCTCTGTCCCGGGCCTCCGTTAAGCCTGCCACAGAAAAATCACCAGAAGGTTTAAAGTTCAAAGACCTGCACGAGTGCATTGGAGTCATTAATCCAAGGTTCCGGACAGAAAAAGGAAAAAGAGTCGCTGATTTTGAAATGCGTATTGCTCCCCGGGGTTTGATGAAAAAGCTGTCCTGGTGGATGGGCTTTTTCCTCGGCAAAAAAGAGGTGGCTGTAGAGGTAACTCTGCCCATTGACCGAAAAAGTTCAGAATTGCAACTGCAATCACCTTTTGTTCAATTGAAGAAGCGAACTTCCTTAAACCCGGTTGTCTGGTTGGCGACTTTTCTGGTTAATCGCAGGCTCAGGCAGCAGCAGTATCAGCTGGAGCTGGACCATGTTGAGCAGCAGAAGCGTTTAAATCTTGCTCAAAAGTCTCGGGTTAGAACTGTCTGATGCCTGCAGGCCAGAGCCGTTGGGATAAAAAGTAATGAGAGTAGGCAATAAAGGAACGGGCAGGAAGCCCTTGAATATCCCTCCGTCTTCAAACTTACCCAATGAAGTCCACGGAGTTCGTAAGGAAGAGACTACCCGCAAACAGATCCTGTCTCGTTCAGAATATCAACCTTTCCGATCACTGGCTGAAAGGGGAATAGAGACAGTCCCGGTTAAACCCGGCCTGTTGACCCGTGCGCTCAGTTCACTGTCGTCCAGTTTTATCTCTTTTTTCAGCTCTGCCATTTCATCGGTTGCCGGTGCCACTCAGAAAGAGTTTCGCGATTTAATCAATGATGAGCTTGAGAATCAGGAGTCATTTAAGCGGGATATCGAAGCCTTTGAGCTCAGTCTGAAGCATACTGAGGAGTCACTGCAAAGGCTACGCAAAAGTATCGAGGTCCTGACGCCTGAGCAGATGGATCACTACATTATTCTGGTTGAAAAGCAACTGAGCATAAAGGCACAGCTGGTTCTCAAAAAGGCTTATTTAACAAGATCCGCTGAACAGGTGCGTTCTTATGAGCAGTCGCTTCCAGTCGCTAAAAGAAAACTGGCGCACAGTATGAAGGTGCTGGAAGAGAATATTTCAACCGGTATCCAAGCCCTTGCGGTACTGAAAGATGTTTTCAAAAGAAACAAGAAGGAGAAGCACCGTGGCAAGGTGTTTGAAATGCGTCTGGGTGATGTGAAAGTGACCGATCCTGACCGTTATGACTTTCAGGTTAAAAATCTGGTCCTTAATACCAGTCGTTTCTGTTTTGAGAAGGGGCAGCTGGAGCTGGAAGTACCCGAAATCTCTGCCGATTGCTTTTCCCTGGAAGAAGATAAAGCGGTTGGCCCCATCAAAATAAAGGGGAGCTGTCGTGTTTGCATTGGCGAACCCCTAGCCGAGCCATTGAACCACTTATTGACCTGTAGAAAGACAGAGACTTTCAGCGCCTACAAAAAATGCTCTGAGGCCTTTGGAGCTCTCTATGCAGAGACATCAGGATCGGATGCAAAAAGGCACCTGGGTGATGTTATTCAATGCTCGCTTGATGGTTTGGAAACGGAAGAGAGAGGGGTGAAGTCAGACCTGTTCATACAAGCGATGGGAGAAGCGGTCATCCGATTATTTGCTCCGATGGTGACGACCTGGAAAAAAGAACTGGGCGCTCACAGTCTTAAAAAGTCCAGAGAGCGGGAAGATGGCTTTGCCGTAAAAGCCAATGCTGCGGTCGGTCTGTGTCAGTCAAGAGAGAAGACGGTAAAGATGCTGGAAGATGATCTTCCAGGGATGAAGGAAAGCAAGGCGAAAAAGGGTTGCCAGGTCATGTTGGCCTCTTGCCGGAAAGATCTGCAACGAGCCCGGAAATTGCTTGAGCAAAGGAAAGAAGAGTTGTCGAAGCAGAAACAGCGGACTGCGGCCATGATTTATCGCGAAACCAATGCTGGCCAATCCATCCATTCTTACCAAAATGCCCTGAAGCTCTTTCATACCTTAAGAGGACTTGCCAAAAAGCAGGCATCAGACCCTTCTACCTCTGCATCCATGGGGTTTGGTGAGCAGCGCATCGACTTTACAGACACAGCCCATGGCGAGTTATCGTCCGCCTCTCTGAAGTTTTCCGGATTCCGTTTGGGTGAGGATGGTGTGCTGGCAATCAAAGTGCCCGATGTCGTCCTGAACCTGGGGCTGGTCAACGAAGTGTCAGATACCCGTGAAGCGTTTCCTGTCAGCCTGAAAGATGTCTCTCTGAAAGTGAATCCGCCAATGGGAGAGATTGTTCACCAATTACTGCGACTGGACTTTCCTCTTGAGTTTCGGAAACTGGAACGGCTATGGAAACAGTATCAGGCTTGTACCTCTGAACATTACAGCTCCATTGGTACCCATAATCCTCTTGGTATCGGCAGTTACCTTTCTGTCGACCTGGGCAGCGTTGCCTGTCTGGCTGCGGGAGATGTTCGTGTCGTAGCCGGACAGCGACCGGTTGCAGATAAGGAGTTGATGGCCCTTGCTATCTCTGATCTGATGGGGAAGCCGCATGAAGTCAGTGAACTGGATCAGCTGTTCCAAGAGAAAATGGGTATGAATCCTCAGTCGTCCAATCAGATCATGAACCTGCTTTGCCTGGGCTTGCTGGGTGAACCGGAACCGCTTTCTACTCCGGACGAACAGAAAGAATTATCGACCCATGTGATACCGTCATCCTTACCCAAAGAGGTGGAGGTGACCCCTGTAATCGATGAAAAGGCTGACATCAGCACCGGGTTGCCTCCTCAAATACCAGAAGAGATAGCGGCTCCTCTATCCGAAAGTTCCGTGAGTTATAGCGATATAAAGTCTGAACCTGAAACTGAACGCAAGGAGCGAGCGTCCAGCGCAGTTCAGGAAACTGCTGAAAAAGCAGCATTGCCGAGGACAGAGATTCTTTTGGGTGATCTAAGCCATTGTCCAGAGGTCAGTCAGTTGAAGGTAGCGGTTAAGGGCGATACACCACAAGTGAGTTTTGCTCTGAAAGTACCTGCTCTCAAGGTGCTGGGGAAGCTGTCTTTGTTGTTGAGCTGGCTGGTGGGATCTGATCTGGCTCTATCCGTTCAGGCTCCCCTGAAAGAGGATATTGTTCAGTTCAGGCAACCCTCCATTAAGGTTCGTGGTGCCAGAGTGCCTCTACTGGGTCCCTGGCTTGCCAATTACTGGTTAAAACGCGCAATGGCGAGAGGCCAATTAGAAATTAACACTCATCAGGTTGAAGGGCAGACGGGCCTGCAATTACTGAGAGTTGAGTCAGCCTGAAGTCAGGATCTGTACCTCGATAGTGAATTCTGTCCCGACTCGGTCTACCTTTGTAGAGGCGTTGACTATAAAAACACTGACCGGAAGGATAACTGGCTATAAATGCCTTCTTGCGTTTCGGCTATAGTATGTTGGCTGGGACGGTTTAGCGCGGTTCGTTCACTGATGTTAAAACTCGAAAAAAGACAGATCTTTTTGCAGCAGGAGGCTGAGAGCAAGCAGGAGGCTTTGCAGTTAGCTGGCAAAAAAATGCTGGAAACCGGTTTGGTTTCAGCCGACTACCTTCCGGGTATTCACGCCCGGGAGAGCCTTGCTTCCACGTTTCTGGATAACGGTATCGCCATACCTCATGGCATGCCAGAGCTTCGGCGTGCCATTAAAAAAACGGGCGTAGTTGTCGTTCAGTTTCCTGAAGGTGTTGAATGGGGAGTAAATCAACTTGTTTTTTTGGCCTTTGGCATAGCTGCTCAATGCCATGAACACCTCAGGATTCTGGGTGGTCTGACCCGTGTTCTTGATAATCGTCCTCTCTGTCATTATCTGGCCCGTACCCGTGAGCCTGAAATAATTGTGGATGCGCTCGAGGGCAAACCATTACCGGGGCTGGGCAGTCTCGGTGAATGGCAAAAGGCTTACTTGAACCAAAGCCAGAGGGAAACCTGTGAGAGAGGCTGGGTCAGTCGTGCATGCACGAAAAGCAATGAACTGACCAGAGAGTATCTCATCCACAACATTAATGGTTTACATGCCCGGTGCGGCAGTGCCTTTATCGCTGCCCTGACGCACTATGATGCTCGTGTTTATGTGCGCAATGTCAGTAAGAATGGTGAGTATGTCAATGGACGAAGTCTGGTCAAACTGTTGGGTCTTGAGCTGGTTTGTGGTGAGACTCTGGGCATCAGACTTTCTGGTCTTCACGCATTTGACGCGTTAAAGCGTCTCGATCAGCTGTTTCAGAAGAGTTTTTTTTGACCTGGGTTTGGCCTGCGCTTTTGAGTTCAGTCCGAAAGGCTCCCAAAGTAAAAAGCGCCCTTGAACGGGCGCTTTTGCAAATTCTATCTGGAGCTCAGGCCTCCAGGAGGTCGTTGGTTCCATCTACCTGAGTGATGTAAAGTATCCGGTTAATGACGGGTTTCACTGGCTGGCATTATGTTCGGGTGATCAAGCCATTCTTCAGGGCTCTCATCAATAGAGTCCACTGCTTCGGCTTCGTTCAGCTCCCCACGGGTTGCCAGCACTGCCAGATCCTTGGCAAAGCTCTGTAATAGATCGATCACTTCCTCCCTGTCAGGATCGAGGCTTTCATCAAAAGTGATATTAAAGAGAGGATTATCATGTTCATATTCCTCCCCCTTGCGCATGAGCGTCATTTGAAGTCCGGGGTTCTCATAGTCCGCGACTTCGGCCAACTTGAAGGTGACAGATTGAGCTTCCCTGAGAACAGACAGCAACTTCAGGGCTTCTGCAGCGCTTATATCGCCTGCATCCACACAGGCTTCAACATACTCTCTGGCCGATAACCCCGAGTCCAGGTAGTTGTCCACCAGATCCTGCAGTTCTTTGTACTTGTTATGGTTCATGGACCCTCCTTAACTGCGCTTTCAGTAATGCCTGTAAACGAGTGCACAATTCCAGTGTACCTGATTGCCAATCAAATGAAAGGCTAAATAAGTATTTGTACTTTTATGAGTTTCGGGTGTTACCTAAAGGCATCAAGTAGCTCTTCTAACAGTTGACTTAAGGTGATACATTTGGGATACGTGGCTTTCAAGAAAGGTTTTCTGAAAGGTTTTTTATTCATAATGTAGGGCTTTTAGCCATACTTTTATTTTCTATCAATCCCTCTGCTGTATTTATGAACCTTTCCAGACTGAACCTGAACCTGCTGCCCGGCCTGAAAGCCCTGCTGGACACCCAGAGTGTTTCCAAAGCAGCACAGGTGATGTGTGTTACCCAGTCTGCCATGAGTCGAACTCTGGCCCAGTTGCGGGAAGCATTGAATGACCCGATTCTGGTGAGAAAAGGCAATCGGATTTTCTTGTCCGAGAAAGCTATGTCACTGCATGAAGATGTGAACAGAGTAGTCACGGAAGCGAGCAGTATTTTTGAAAACCAGCAGTTTTATATTGCAACCACCCAGCGACATTTCCGGATTGCTTCGGGGCACACGGTGCTGGAGCGGATTCTGCCAGAAGTACTGCAGAAAATATGGGCGGTGGCACCCGGGCTGACCTTTGAGTTGCAGGCCATTAATCCCGCTGTTGATGTAGCAGCTGGAAAGCTGGATCTGTCCATTGGCTATATGGGCGCCCGGCAAGAAGGATTATCCAGTTTTTCACTGATGAAAGATCGGATGTGCCTGATTCTTTGTGAAAACCATCCCTTGGCCTATGAGTCTTTTTCAGAGGAGGCTCTGAAGTCTTTTTCCTTTGTAGTGCAACGGGATAATATCAATCTGCATCAACAGAGCGAGATCAACCATTTCCTGAGTAAGGTTCAGGTGAAAACCTGGTCGCCCGGTCTTTCGGTCAGCCTGGCGTTAATCAAGGGAACAGACTGTGTGCTCATGGCTCCGGCTTCACTGTCCATGTTCATAGACGATCTATCAGGCTATGTGATTCGCGATTGCCCTAAAATTATTCCGCAAGTCAGCTTCGATATTGTCTGGCCTGAGTATTGGGAGATGAACAGGGCGCATCGTTGGATGAGGGAGTTCATCAGCGATGCACTGCTGGAACATATCCGCAGCAAAGAGCTGTATATGTTTACCAATGAGTCAGAAGAAAGTCGGAAAAGGCCAGGTGCTCGCCTTTCCTGACCCTGTTCTCAAATGATACTTTCCCGGGGGATTGCTTCCGTTTTCGGGGGCTGGCTCACCTGAAGAACATCATATAACTTTGCTATCTGACGGGTGAGCGTCTCAACGGGGCGCTCACCGGAGACATCAAGTGCAGCAGAAACCATTTTCCCACACTCGGAGCTGCTCATGGATAGGCTCTCGAGGTCAAATCCCCGGTGTCTGATTACCCGCAGGAGTCTCTCCATCACCTCTGGTTTTTTATGACACTGGATGGTCAGAGAGAAGTGGGTTTTGGAATCGCTCATGCTCTTGCCTCCATCATTTCGTGGTTGGCGGCGCCGGGTGGTACCAGGGGCCAGACGTTTTCTCGCTCATCAATACAGACATGAAGCATTCTTGGCCCCGGAGCCAGAAGCATTTCTTGCAGGGCCGGGAGCACCTCATGTCTTTCGGTAATCATTCTGCCTTCAATGCCAAATGCACTGGCCAGCGTAACAAAATCAGGATTGTCCGAAAGGTCAGTTTCACTGTAGCGCTGGTCAAAGAAGAGTTCCTGCCATTGCTTCACCATGCCCAGCCGCTGATTGTCGAGTAAGACAATTTTGACGGGGAGCTGTTTTCTTTTGATCGAAGCCAGCTCCTGTACATTCATCATGAAAGAGCCATCCCCGGAAACCAGTATCACATCGTCTTCCGGTCTTGAAATGGCTGCGCCTATCGCTGCCGGCAGGCCAAAGCCCATGGTGCCAAGCCCGGCGCTGGAGAGATGGTTGTTGGGATGAGAGAAGCTCATGTGCTGGGCTACCCACATCTGGTGCTGACCCACATCACAACTGATGACAGAGTTATCGCTGGAGGCTTCAGATAACTGTTTCAGAAGCAGAGGCGCAAAGATATCCTTACCGGGTTTGTCATAAAACCACTGGCAGGCAGCGCGGCTGGCTATACAGTGTTGTAACCAGTCTCCCTGATCTAACGTAATGGTCAGGCTGTTGAGATTCTTCTTTAGGCAACCACCGAGGCTGACATCAGCCAGGCGACGCTTACCAAATTCTGCCGGGTCAATATCGAGATGGATGACTTTCGCATCGGGGGCAAAGCTCTCAAGCTTGCCTGTGACCCGGTCATCAAAGCGGGCTCCGATGGCTATCAGCAAGTCGCATTCCTGCACGGCCAGATTGGCAGCCCGGGTTCCATGCATGCCCAGCATACCGAGGTAGCCCTGGTCCTCAGGACAAACCGCTCCGATACCCTTCAAAGTGCAAACACTGGGAAGACCGGTTTCTGTCAGGAATGTCCTGAGTTCGTTTATCGCATCAGCCATTCCTGCTCCGCCACCGATATAAGCAAGGGGCTTGTTGCTCTTGCGGAGCAATGAGATGGCTGTTTCAATCTTGTCATAACTGTCGGCAGCTCTCTCTTCTATCACGTTGAGCGGTGGTGCATAGTGAGCTTCTGCCTGCTGAATGTCTTTTGGCAGGTCAACCAGAACAGGACCCGGGCGGCCAGATTGAGCCAGATCGAAAGCTTTGTTCAGGGTTTCGCAGATATCATTCGGGTCCGTCACCAGAAAACTGTGCTTGGTGCAACCCAGTGTCATACCCAGAATATCGATTTCCTGGAAGGCATCCGTTCCCATCATGGCAACAGGTACCTGACCTGTAATGGCTACCAGAGGGATGGAGTCCAGCATGGCGTCAGATAAAGCGGTGATCAGGTTGGTTGCGCCGGGACCGGAAGTAGCAATACAGACTCCGGTTTTTCCACTGGCTCTGGCATAACCAATAGCAGCGAAAGCGGCTCCCTGTTCATGTCTGCAAAGAAGGTGCTCAATATTGGAATCCAGAAGGGCGTCATACACTGGCATGATTGTGCCACCGGGATAACCGAAAACATGCCGGATCCCGCGCTGGGAAAGATTTCTTACCAGTGCATTAGCGCCGTTCATGGGGTTGACCTCTCTTGTGCCCGGGATGAACTTCAGACTTGATGCGAACAGGCTTGCCAGTGTTTAATTTAAACCATTGTTGCGCAAAGAAAAAAACGGCAACAAGGAAGATAATCAGCAGCAGTTCAGGAAGGCTGACGACTGCCACAGTGACCAGACTCAGAATAGCAATAATCAGTTTGTTGTTTACGTTTAGCATGGTTCTATCCTCTGTGTTTGGAGTTGTTATCTTGTTTATACTTGCCGGGTTTTCAGGCCCCAAGTACGAAAAAACCCCCCGAACCTTTCGGTGCGGGGGGTTCCTCGAAACTCTGATCTGTCAGCCAACAGACCCCCGCGCGGAGACGTTAATCACCACGACTGGTAGCAGAATGATGTTGCTTATGGGGTTGAATTTCATGGCTGACAAACACAAATCAAGTTATTTAAAGTGTCTTCAGTTATAACACACGCAGTCAGCATCTGCCAGAAATAATTAAAATTCCGCTAAGGTGAAAAGAGCCAGTGAGGCAGAGTTTCCTCACTGGTAAATCCTCAGAAGGGCTGGTTAATAAAGATTCGAAGCCGGTTGTCTTCTTTACTGCTGGCGATTTCAGTTCTTACAGTGACCCCTTCCACCTTAAAGCGGACACCGCCACCCACGCTGTATTTCATATCGGTGTGGAGTTCTCTCAGGTCGAAGTCGTCTGCAACGCGGCCAGCATCAAGAAACAGGGTCCATTGCCACCAGGGAATATCGTACAGAGGTCCGATGAAAGGCAGATTTTCAAGTGGCTGCCAGAGGGGAACAGCTCGATACTCCAGACTATAAGACACTGCTGATCGGCCATGGAAACGCTCGTTGTTGTATCCTCTCAGCTTATCCCAGCCTCCCAGGGAGATCCCGGCAAAAGAAGGGGGGCGCTTGTACTCTTCAACGCCATTGACATCGGTAGTGTCGTTCCAGGTGGGCGTATCAGCCAGCCAGGCGTTCAATGCGATGACCTGCTGATCAAGATAGTCATTGCTACCCAGGTTAAAGAACTTACTGAACTCAAATTGCCAGGTTGTCCAGTCTACACGGCTTTCGCTACCCCAGTCTTTGGTGTAAGTGAAGGTTGTCTGACTGCCGCGGGTCGGCAATTGACTGGCGTTACGATTGTCGTAATCCAGAGTGAGCTTGATACCGGCAGCCTTGTCTGCAGAATCTGTTGAGTGGTCTTCAAGTTCCAGACTTTCGTAAAAAGGCTGAATTTCGAAAGAGCTGATGCCGGATGTCAGAGGGTTCCAGACTTTACCCGCAGCAGCATTGCCCAGTGCATCCTGTTTCAGGCTGGACAGTGCACCATTTCGACCTTCTGCAATGGGCAAAATGTATTTGAAACGGGCTGAATAGCTTTGTTCAATACTGCCGGGAGTTATGAAGTTTTCCTTGCTCGACTCATTGCTGCCTGCTTGCTCCTCGGAAAAGTCAGGGTTGCCGGTCAAATAATAATTGGACCGTTTGTAATCACCATAAAGCGCATTGACACTCACCAGCATCTGATCAAAACCGGGAGTGATGAGGTTATAAAGACCGGCATAGGCCATCGCAGAGCCATTGCTGGAGGCGATGGCGGTTCCGAACAGAGAGGCTTGTGGTTGTCCAATGCCTTTAATAAGTCCGGCACCACCCAAAGCAGTGCCCCAGTCTTCAGAACTGAACAGGAAGGGGACTCCGGCAAAGTCGTATTCTTCACTTGCAGGCTCCGCAGCAAACACGCTTTGAAGTCCAGCAGTCAAGAGTACAGAAGCTCCAACAAGCTTTGTTTTTTGTCCGCGTTGGGTATTTTTGCGCATTGTGTGTTTAGCAGACTCTTAAGGTAATGCGCTATTTTCTAATTGGTTCCAACGTTCTGGAATAAGAGGTTGTGCTTATTGACCTGCTGAACTTTGGATTAAGCAGTCGGCCTGTTCTCAGGAAGATAAAAATCTGAGCTGAAAGTGACCTTCATAAAGTTCTGGCCAGCTAGAAGTTCGCTTCACATTGAAGTGTTTCAATATACCTGAGTTTTTAGTGAGGCTGACCACCATAGCTGGCCCAAACTTTAATATGATAGACATCGCCAGCATCAACCGTTAATAACCGATCAGGATCGTAAATTTCCACCAAAGTTGGGTCTTCACCGGCGTCTTTTAACCATTTAAATTGGGCAACCTTGTCAGAGTGTTGATTGCTTTTAACCTCGAACAGCTGGATAGAGGGATCTACATCACAGAAACCCGCCCCCTGTAGGTAATAAATTCTCATGGTTTGTCCGTTTCCCGGAGTCGTCTGCAAAGTCCACGGTGAGACATGGTCGATACATTCTCTTGGCAGTCCCGTAGTTACTGTGAAGGTATCGGCACCGGCTCCCTGTAAGAATTCTATCTCTGCCAGACCAACGGGGTAGGCGTTCAGGGAGAACAGCCATAACAAAATCGTAAAAAACGTTATCGTAAAAGTTTGGTTTGCATTTTGCTTCGACATAATTAAATCTCCAATTACAACAATGCAGCGTGTATTCTAGAACACCCTGAGGTTTATGTGAGCATAAATGGTTAATGCCAGAGAAGAACAACCATAAGGTAGATAACTTCTCGTTTCTTGATAATTTACAGGCTAAGCATCGTCAGAAATCCAGACTTTAATATTGTCGCTACCGTTAATTGATAATAATCCGCATTCATCAATACAATGCCCGCATCGAATCAGGAAAGGCTCTTATGAACCTGAAAAAGCAGTTTCCCATTCTGGAACAGCGTGCCCATGGCCATCCGTTGGTGTATTTGGATAATGCTGCCACCACCCAGAAACCTTTCCCGGTCATTGAGGCCATAGATCGCTTTTATCGGGAAGCCAATGCCAATGTCCATCGAGCGTCACACTACCTGAGTGCTCGCTCAACCCATGCTTTTGAGGACGCGAGGGAGGAGGTCAAGCATTTCCTGAATGCCGCCAGTTCTGATGAAATTATCTGGACGCGGGGCGCGACAGAAGCTCTGAATCTGGTCGCTCAAAGTTGGGGCAGAAGTCAGTTGCAGCCGGGCGATGAAATTCTGCTTTCGGCCATGGAGCATCATGCCAATATTGTGCCCTGGCAGCTGGTCGCCGAACAAACAGGCGCTGTGATCAAAGTCATCAGTGTCACCAGGCAGGGAGAGCTTGATAGCAACAGTTTTCGTGAACAGTTGACGGACAGAACCAGGATTCTTGTTATTACCCATGTCTCCAACGCGATTGGAACAGTGAACCCGCTTCAAACCCTTATTCCTGAAGCCAAAGCCAGGGGCGCATTGGTGCTGGTGGATGGCGCCCAGGCAGTGGCGCACTCTTGCATTGACGTACAGAAACTTAACTGTGACTTCTATGTTTTTTCCGGCCATAAAGTATTTGGCCCAACCGGTATCGGTGTTTTATACGGTCGTAAAGCCTTACTGGAAGACATGCCACCCTGGCAGGCCGGGGGAGAAATGATTCGGAAGGTCAGTTTCAGCGGCACTTCGTTCAACGATTTACCCTTCAAATTCGAAGCGGGTACTCCCAATGTGTCGGGTGTGATCGGACTTGGGGAAGCCATCCGCTTTATGAGATCACTGGATATGAGAGAGGTCGCTGAGCATGAAGACAGGCTGAGAAGGAAAACGGAAGCAGGTCTGAGGAATATTCCCGGAGTCACGTTGGTGGGGGAAGCCAGAGAGAAAGTGTCTGTCGTCTCTTTTGTGGTCGAAGGGTTTCACAATCAGGATATTGGTCTATTGCTGGATCAACAGGGTATTGCCGTCAGGACTGGCCATCATTGCACCATGCCGTTGATGGAGCATCTGGGATTGTCAGGAACCGTCAGAGCTTCCTTTTCTCTCTATAACACACTTGATGATGTGGATGCCTTCCTGCTGGCACTGACCGGTATTGTGAACGGCGAGTTTGATGCTGTTCCCCAGAGCAAAGAGGTTAAAGCTGATTCAGCCTTCTTCAACCAGCTTGAAGGTGAAGATGCGGCCGAGTTTACGAAAAATCAGATTTTCCAGACAATCACCAATGCCCGAAGCTGGCAGGAAAAGTACCTTCATATTATGACGCTTGGCAAGAAACTGCCTCCCCTGCCAGAAACGATGAGAACCGAAGAGTCACGACTTCATGGCTGTGAAAGTACCGTCTGGTTGCATCATTTTTATGACGAGCAGTCCATGAAGCTGTTCTTCGCCGCGGATTCTGATGCCAGAGTGATCAGGGGGCTCATCGCTATCGTGATTTCCGTCTTTAACGGTTGTACACCAAAAGACATCAGTCGTTTTGATATCGATGGATGGTTTGCCAGTCTGGACCTGTACAACCATCTGAGCCCATCACGGGGCAATGGGCTAAGGGCGATTATAGAAGAGATCAGATCTATCGCTCACCGGTTTGAATAACGGTATCTTTCTTTGCCCACCAGGCCGCCAGAACAGAGCCTGTGATGTTATGCCAGATGCTGAAGAATGTAGCCGGCAGGGCGGCGGCAGGCATAAAGAATTTGGTAGCCAGAACAACGGCCAGACCGGAGTTCTGCATCCCGACTTCAATGGCGACGGTCTTGCAGGTTTTCCGGTCAAAGCCTGACAGATGTGCTGCCAGATAACCCAGACTCAGTCCTGTGCCATTGTGCAAAGCCACTGCCAGAATGGTAATGAGTCCAATTTCTGGCAGCTCCTGAGCATTAGACGCCACGACGACGGCAATGACCAGAAGGATGCTAGCCATGGAACAGACGGGAAACAGGGGGTTCAGTTTTTGCACAAAACCATGGCAGAAATGATTGATCAGAACCCCCAGTGCCACTGGTAAAACAACTATCCTGGCCAAGCTCCACATCATTGCCAGTGGCTCCACTTCAATATACTGGTGGGCAAGCAGACTGATTAACAAGGGGGTAGCGAAAGCGCCTATCAGGGTTGATGCAGCGGTCATTGAAATGGACAGTGCAACATCGCCCCTGGCCAGATAACACAGCACGTTAGAAGCGGTCCCCCCGGCAACACTGCCCGCCAGAATCATGCCTATTGTCAGATCGGCAGGAAGACTCAGAAATTGTGCAATCAATAACCCGGCAAAAGGCATGATGCCAAATTGCAGAATCACTCCTGCAGAGAGTGCGGGTAAACGATTTTTGATTCGGGCGAAGTCGGTCACTGATAAGGTCAGTCCCATAAACAACATGATCAGGCTGAGTCCGGGAGTAATCAGGTAACCAAGGTGGTCAAAGCTTTCGGGGAAGAAATAAGCCAAGGTTGAAAAGATAACCGCCCACAAAGGAAAAAGTCGTGTCATCGTATTCAAAAGCATGAAGGATTTTTCCACTCCAACCGTTAATCATTGGCAGCTAAAGATTTTCTTGAGTCGCTAGATAAATCTTAAACCAATGTGAACCCGGGTGACAGACTACTCAGAGCAAGTTGGGTGGCAGAGGGAGCATCGAAACGGACAATCTGTTTTTGCTGCAAGCTGCTTATTCTGGCAATGAGTAAAAACCGGATTGGCGTTGATCAGGAGTAAATCAATAACGATAAAGCAGGAGCTTAACTCCTATGGCCATCAGTTTTGAATCTGCGTTGGGTGTTCATCCCCAGGCACTGGCGTTTCGGGGAGTCCGTGCTGAAGTAATTGCCGGAAACCTGGCAAACATTGATACACCGGGATTTAAAGCCCGGGATGTAGAGTTTAAAACCATCTTGAATGGGCAACTTTCCGGAGATTCCACCACCGACGGCAGGCATCTGGAAATGCCAGCCACTGAGCAAAACAATTCAATGTTGTATCGCATTCCATTCCATCAAACCACCGATGGCAACTCGGTAGAATTGGGCGTTGAGCAGGCATCCTTCTCTCAGAATGCTATGGACTTTCAAACCAGTCTTATTTTTCTCCGTAAAAAGCTCGGCTCCCTCGAGCAGGCTATTAAAGGAGGTCGATAAATGAAACTGGACAACCTCTATGAAATATCCGGTTCGGCACTGAATGCTCAGATGGTTCGTCTTAATACCATTGCCAGTAATCTGGCTAATATCTCCAGTGCAGGCAGCACGCCTGAAGAAGCTTACCGTCCTGTCAAACCTGTTTTTTCAGCCATTTACAAGCAGGCTGTTGGCGAAAATAAGGGAGCTGCCCTGGTGCAGGTTGATGATGTTTTGGAAATGCCACCGAGTGCTAAAAACAAACGATACGAGCCTGATAACCCTCTGGCTGACCAAGAGGGTTATGTTTTCTATCCCGATATCAATGTGATGCAGGAAATGGCTGACATGCTGTCAGCCACTCGCAGCTACCAGAGCAGTATGGAAGTTATGGTTAGCGCCAAGAAATTGCAGCAACGATTGCTGTCACTTGGTGAGTAAAAAGGAGAATTATGACAGGCATTAATTCGGTTTCATCTGGCAGCAGCGTTAACGCTGTGAACAATGACAGCAGAACGCTACAGGTCAATCAGGATCAGTTTATCGAACTGTTCATTGCACAATTGAACAACCAGGACCCGCTGGCGCCGATGGACACCAACCAGATGCTGACACAGCTTTCCCAAATATCCTCTGTTGAAAGCCTCAACTCTATTGATGATCGAATTGGTGGTCTGACCAGTTCGCTTCAGCAGTCCCAGTCTCTGGGGGCTGCCGGACTGGTTGGCAAAGAAGTCTGGGTTGATTCCAATAGCCTGTCGGTAGAAGAAAAAGGTCAATACAGCGGGCGAACCGAGCTGCAGGTCAATGCTTCGGACGTTCTTATCAGGGTTTATACGGCCGATGGTAGCCTGGTTCAGTCCAAATCACTGGGACAGCAGTCGGCAGGCATTATTCCATTCACTCTGGATGATCTTGCTCCCGGGCAATACACAGTCACTGCGACCGGAGTCAACGGTAATGAAGCCTACAGCGGTAAGCTGTCTATGAAATCTACAGTGACTGGTATCAATATGACCAGTTCCGGAAGTGAATTAAGGCTTGAAGGCATGGGATCTGTGCCACTGTCTTCTATCTCAACAATTGGCAAATAAGACTGTCAGGGAGGGTGGGGAATGTCGTTTAGAATCGGGTTGACCGGATTAAATGCTGCACAGCAGGATCTGGAAATAGTCAGTAATAATATCGCCAACAGTAATACTATTGGCTTTAAAGGTTCCCGTGCAGAATTTTCTGATGTTTATGCCTCTTCAATAGGTGGCGGTAATGGTCAGGTAGCAGGTGTTGAGGTGGCATCTATCAGCCAGCAGTTCTCACAGGGCAGTATCACTTCAACAGATAATGCGCTTGATATGGCGGTTAATGGTCAGGGTTTTTTTGTCGTAAATGACAATGGCCAAATGAATTACACCAGAGCCGGTTTCTTCCAGTTAGATGCCAATAATAATGTGGTCAATAATAAGGGCCTGAGGCTTCAGGGGTATTCAGCGGATGCATCAGGCAACGTACTGGCTGGTACCCAGACTGACCTGAAAATCAACCAGACCTCTATACCCGCCCAGGCTACTACCGATGTGGTGACGCTTGCCAATCTGGATGCCAGAACGGATGCCATCACGCCTGCTGTGGCAATAGACCCAACCAACCGGTCTACCTTTAATTCCACCATGGCATTTAATGTTAATGACAGTCTGGGTGGATCGCACACCGTCAGTATGTATTTTGCAAAGACTGCAGATAACGCCTGGAACATTGAATATTATTTTGATGGGCAGGGGCCGGACCTGACTCAGCCGGTCACATTTAATAACGATGGAACACTGGCAACCCCTGTTGGCGGCGCGGTAACGCTGGGTATTCCAGCCGGGGATGCGCGACTGTCCGGTGCTGACGCGATGAGCTTCAATATCGATTTTTCAGATTTCACTCAGTTGGGCACTGACTCATCGGTAAACCGGGTAACCCAGAATGGTTTTCCTCCGGGCTCACTCAACGGTATTCAGATTACTGCAGACGGTATTCTTCAGGCTCTTTACTCCAACGGACAAACCCAGGTTCAGGGGCAGATCGTTCTGGCCGATTTTGCTAACGACAGTGGTTTGATTCCAATGGGGGACAGCCTCTGGCAATCAAGCTTTGCTTCAGGTAATGCTGCTTTGGGTATTCCGGGAGCGGGTGTTATGGGTTCCCTGGAGTCAGGAGCACTGGAACAATCCAATGTCGACATCTCTTTGCAACTGGTGCGTTTGATTGAGGCCCAGAGTAACTATCAGGCCAATGCCAAAACCATTGAAACCAGTAACAATCTTACTCAGGCACTGATGAATATTATCTAATGGATAAAGTTCTATATATCAGCACAGCCGGAGCCAATCTGGCCATGCAAGCCCAACAGGTACATGCCAATAACCTGGCTAATGTCTCTACTCCCGGATTCCGCCGGGACTTTGTCAGCAGTATGGCCGTGGAAATGAAGGGTGATGGCCTTGAAGCGCGGGTGATGCCCAAAATGCGTGGACTCGGTAGTCGTTTTGCCAGCGGTGCAATGGAGACTACCGGTCGTGCAATGGATGTTGCGATCAGTGGCAGTGGCTGGTTTGCAGTCCAGGGGAGTGATGGCAATGAAGCTTATACCCGTGCCGGACAGTTAAAAATAGATGATGAAGGTAATGTACTGACAGCCGGTGGGCTTGCCGTGATCGGAGATGGCGGGCCTCTTCAGTTACCGGATAATCAGTCTGTCACCTTTGGTGTAGACGGCACGGTAAGTATTGTGCCTGCTGAGGGCGGCAATCCTGTTCAGGTAGGCCAGTTAAAGCTGGTGAATCCGGGTATTACAGAAATTAGCAAAGGTGCAGACGGGCTTTTTCGTTCGATTGAAGGTGGAGAGCTTGAAGCAGATCCACAAGTCAGGCTGCGAAGTGGTTTTCTTGAGGGCAGCAATGTTAATGCTTTGGAAGAAATGGTGTCGTTTTTAAGTCTCAGCCGACAGTTTGAGGCCCAGATGAAGCTGATGAAAACCGCTGGCGACATGGCTTCCGCAGGTGACCGTTTAGTCAGAGATCAGTAACTGACAGCAGATAACAACTTATAGCTCAAAGGATGAGTCTATGAATCCCTCATTATGGGTCAGTAAAACAGGGCTGGCTGCTCAGGAAAAGCAGATGGCCATCATTTCCAACAACCTGGCCAACGTCAATACCATCGGTTTCAAACGGGATCGGGCCAGCTTTGAAGATCTCTTTTATCACATTGAAAAACAGCCGGGGGCGCTGTCAGACCAGGACAATGAACTGCCTTCCGGCCTGCAGATAGGCACCGGCGTAAAAGTTACCGGAACCCAGAAAGTGTTTACTCCCGGCAGTTATGAAACCACGAAACAGGCACTGGATGTGGCGATCATCGGTAATGGTTTTTTTCAGTTTACTCAACCAGACGGAACTGCTGCATTCTCCAGAAATGGTCAGTTTCATCTGAATGGAGATGGTCAAATAGTGAATGCCAGTGGTTTGCCCCTGGAGCCCGGCATTACCCTACCCGCTGACGCTACCGGAATCAGTATTAGTGAAGATGGCATTGTTATGGCAACTGTTCAGGGGCAGGTTGAACCGACAGAAATAGGCCAGATCACCGTTGTTAATTTTGTTAATCCGGCTGGCCTGGTGGCTCTGGGGGGGAATCTGTACCTGCAATCCAACGCCAGTGGTGATCCGGTAGAAGGCACTGCAGGTGAGGGAGGTCTGGGCTCGCTGAAACAGTTTACTCTGGAAACATCCAATGTCAGCTCAGTGGAAGAGTTGGTCAATATGATATCAGCACAACGGGCCTATGAAATGAATTCCAAGGTCATAGCAGCGGCTGATGAAATGATGCAGTTCGTTAACCAGACTCTTTAACAGGGCTCGATAGAGGGCAGGGAATGAGACTTCTGTGTTTTATAGCCATATTCATGTTGTTTGGTTGTTCGACTCTACCCCGTCAGGGGGACACCCAACCTGCTGGCAATCAACAGCAAGTGACAGAGCGTCCTGAACCTGAAGCGGAAAAAATGGCTGTCGAAAAAGTGGCCTTTCAAAAGGGGAACTCTGACAACGAAGCTGTTTATCCCACTGGCAGTCTCTTTAATGCCAACTATGGGAACTTTATGTTCTCAGACCGCCGTGCTTACCGATTGGGCGATATTCTTACCATAGAGCTGGAAGGTACCACGAATATCAGTATGAGTGGTTTGAGTAATGTCAACAAAAATAATGCCATCAGCATTCCTGATCCGACTCTGCTTGGTAAAAGCAGCGCATCGATTCTTGGCGGGGGCAGATCTCTGGCATTCGAAATTCAGCCTTCCAGAACGTACGGAGGCAATACTTCCGCCAGCCGTGGTAATAGCCTGAAAGGTAATATAGCCGTGAAGGTGGTCGAGGTTTTCAGCAATGGCACCCTCAGGGTCGAGGGAGAAAAATGGCTGACCATCAATTCGGGTAAGGAGTTGATCAAGATCAGCGGGCTGGTCCGGCCGGAAGATATCAAAACGGATAACAAGGTTTCGTCTGAGCGACTGGCGGAAGCAAAAATTGATTACGTGGCACTGGGCATTAACTCAGATGCCCATGAACCGGGCTGGGTGAGCAAGATGCTTAACAGTCCATGGTTTCCATTTTGACAGGAGTCGCTATGTCTTTAACGCGATGGGGGTCTTTAACACGATGGGGAATCATTTTTCTCATGCTGGTTTTGGCAGGTAATGCCAGTGCCCGTCGTTTGCTGGATATGGTGGATGTTGAAGGTGTCAGAAATAATCAGCTGATTGGTTACGGTCTGGTGGTGGGGCTTGATGGCACCGGAGATAAATCAGCGTTTACCAAACAGTCGCTGGTGAACATGCTGAGAGAGTTTGGATTGACCATCAGCAGTTCTGATGTGAATTCAAAAAATATTGCAGCGGTCACCGTCCATGCCAGTTTGCCTCCTTTTGCCCGTCCGGGTCAGAAAATCGATGTAACCGTCTCTTCTATTGGTGATGCCAAGAGCCTCAGAGGTGGAACTCTGCTGCTGACACCGATGAAAGGTATCAATGGTGAGGTGTTTGCAGTAGCCCAGGGTAGCCTGATTGTGGGCGGAGTTTCTGCCCAGGGTTTGGCAGGAACGGCGGATGCTCCAGTCGCTGGTAGCCTTATACAGATTAACAGTACCAACGCCGGTCGCATTCCCGGAGGTGCATTGGTTGAGCGTTCGGTAAAGAGCGCTTTCAACTTTGGGGAGCAGCTGGTACTGAATTTAAAAGAACCCAGTTATACCAATGCCCGCAGGGTAGTCACGGCCATTAATGATTACTTTGGCCCCAAAGTCGCCAACGCCAGTAATGGTGTCTCTATTCTGGTCTCGGCTCCCAAAGACAGTAGCCAGCGGGTGGCCTTTATGTCCATGCTGGAAGGGCTGAATGTTGAAACGGCAGATCCGTCGGCACGTATTATTTTCAATTCCAGAACAGGCACTGTGGTTATGGGCGAGCATGTTCGTGTTCGTCCGGCTGCCGTCAGTCATGGCAACCTCGTCGTTAAAGTCCGGCAGGCAACTTCGGTATCACAACCTGGTGCATTCTCTCAGGGAGGTCAAACAGAAGTCATATTAAACAGTGATGTGACAATAGAAGAGCAGAATGCCGCTATCTATATGGTTAAGGAAGGGGTCACTTTGCAAGAAGTGGTCATGGCTATTAATGGTGTTGGGGCGACTCCTACAGACTTGATGTCAATTCTTGAGGCGCTCAAAGCAGCCGGGGCGCTGGAAGCTGAACTCATTGTGATTTAAATGGATTTACAATAAGGGCGTTCGATATGGATATTGGCAGCACTCTGTCGGCTAAACATCTGGCCGGTATTTATCAGCCGGACCCCGGTCAGGGAAAAGCTCCGGAGGATTTGAAAGAAGTAGCAGAAGCCTTTGAAGCCATATTTGTTAACGAGTTACTCAAAAGTATGCGCAGGGCCAATGAAGCGATGATGAGCAGCTCAGACTTGCCGACATCGGGCAAGGATGTGCAGTTTTTCCAGTCAATGTTTGACAGCCAGATTGCCGGACATCTGGGTAAAGAAGGCGGGTTGGGTATCGCTGAGGCATTGGTAAGGCAGCTGGGTGATAAAGACGACTGGCTTAATGCTGAACGTTAATTGGGGTAGATGACATGAGTCTGACACAGATAGGCATTTCTGGATTACAGGCCAGCCAGGCATCGCTTAATGTCGCCAGTAATAATATTGCCAATGCCGAAACAGAAGGTTATAGCCGTCAAAGAGTTTACTGGTACCCGACTTACACTTTGCATCCGGGAATCGGTACCAAGGGAACCGGTGTCAATGCGTCCAGTGTCGAGCGAATAGCCAATAGTTTTCTTACTGCCCAGATGTGGGAGAGCCAATCTCTGGCAGAAAAAACCGCCACTTTTTCAGAATACATCAATTCGCTGGACCAATGGTTGGGCGATGACAGCACCTCTCTTACCTCAGGCCTCGAGAGTTTCTTTACGACGCTCAATGGCGCAACGGTTGATCCTTATTCCAGTGCTGCCAGGCAGGTCATACTTAGCGAAAGTAGTAAGCTGGCTCAGCAGTTTACGACACTGAATAACCAAATTGCGGGTCATCAGGGTCTGGTCGGGCGGCAGCTGGAGGCTTCGGTGGCAGAAGCGAATGGTTTGCTGGCAAATATTGCAGGCTTTAATGACCAGCTGAAGAAGATCAGTGCCAGTGGTGAGGCTGCTAACGAGATGTTTGACCAGCGGGATCTGGCCGTCAAAGAATTATCAAAGCTGATGGGCATCAATGTTCTGGAGCAGTCAGATGGCAGTATTAATATTTATCTGAAATCAGGGCAGCCACTGCTGGTCGGTGATCAGAGAAACAACCTGAATGTGAGCGGATCAGCCAGCAACCCTGATGGCTTTTCATTGGAGTTTGAAAGTGATTCTGCCTCTCTAAAGGTACAAGGTGATCCGGGAGGCAGCATTGGTGGCATGCTGAATTACCAGAATGGCACTTTAACACAGGCTCAAAATGAGATTGGGCGCCTGGCAGTAGTCATATCATCAACGATCAATGCCCAGCTCCGACTTGGGGAAGATGTTAATGGCAACGCCGGTGTCGACCTTTTTTCTGATCTGACAAATCCTGCCAGTGGTATATTTTCCCTGGACGTTGTCTCTACCGCAGTGTCTGATATGAGAATTACGGACAGTTCCCAACTCAAAGCCAGCGACTATGATCTGCGGGTAGATAACACCGGCAACTATGTCATTACCCGTTTGAACGACGGGGTTCAATTCAGTGGCAGCTTATCCGGTGCCGGTACCGATACCCTGAGCTTTGATGGTGTTGAAATTGATATCAACGGCGCCGCCACAGACCAGGCTTACCGGTTGTCACCGGTGCGTTATGGCGCAAGAGACCTGGATGCGGTTCTGACGGAACCTTTTGCTCTGGCTCTGGCAGCACCAGGTGGCGGCGTGGCGGATAATTCGAACTTGCAGACAATTATTCAGCTTCAGAATGACGCTCTGATAGAAGGGCAAAGTAGTCTGACTGAAAGCTATACCCGGTTTATTGGCGATATTGCGGTGCAGACTTCTCAGGCGAAAACAGAAGCCGATGGCGGTAAAAAACTGTTTGAGCAGGCTGAAGCGAGCCGCAATGCTTATAGTGGTGTCAATCTGGATGAAGAAGCCGCCAACCTTCTGCGCTTTCAGCAACTATACAGTGCCAATGCTCAGGTAATTTCAGTGGCCCGGCAGACATTTGATTCATTGCTGAGAATGTTCTGATAAAGACAGGGAGCCGAACACATGCGTATCAGCAGCATCAATTTCAATAATATTATGCTCAGGGCTATGCAGGACAGTATGGCCAGACTGGCTGTAACCACTGACCAGATGGCAAGCGGAAAACGTATCTTGCAACCATCGGATGACTCCGTTGATACAGTAAAAATTCTTCAGATCAATAATGAATTAACGGCAATAGGACAGTATGAAGATAATATTGATTCGGCGAGGAGAATGCTGCAACAGCAAGATGTTTTATACAGTGGAATGACTGAGCAACTGCGGCGTGCCAGAGACATTGTTTTGCAGTCCAGTAACGGAACCCTGACTGACCAGGACTATGTGCCACTGGCAGAGGAGCTGAATACGATTAATCAGTCTATCTTGAGCCTGGCCAATTATCAGCAGGCAGACGGACAATATATTTTCTCCGGAAGCCTGAGCACCCAGAAGCCTGTTGATGAAGTCGCTGGTGATTATTCATTCAATGGCAATAATAACCTTCGTCAGGTCAATATCAGTGGCTCTGCCCTGGTGACAGTCAATGAGTCAGCAGAAAATCTGTTTTTTGACCCAACCGCTACACCACCAACGGATAGTGTCTTTGATGCTCTGTCTGATGCAGTGGATGAACTGAGAAACCCTGTGAGTTTAAACACCGCTCTCTCTGACGCATTGATATGGATCGATGACACTCTGGACAGGGTAGGGATCGCCCAGACCAAGGCTGGCAGTAATCAGAGTGTGCTTGACCGGGTGGGTGAAAGTCATGCCGATATCAAACTGATGATGGAAAAGCTTCATTCATCCCTTGAAGATATTGATATGGCAAAGGCTGCTACCGATCTGGCCCAGCAGCAAACCCTGCTCAATGCCAGCCAGCAGGTTTATGCCAACATCAAGCAGTTGTCTCTGTTCAATTATTTCTGACGGGCCATTGGCAAAAAAAAAATCCCCATTTCAGGGGGTTTAAGATTTTTTGACACCTTGCCGATTGGAGTTCTGTACCCATCACATACGAGTGGTGATAAGAATGCCGGGAATAAATCGCACTGGGCCAAAAAAAGCGGCTAGTCCAATAGCAAATCAGCATGCAGTCAAGAATGATGCTAAAAATGTCGAGCCCCCTAAAGTCAATAATGATCGTTTGCAGCTGAGCGGTGAAGCCCAGAATATTGAAGAACTGTTCCAGTCTCTGTCAGCAATAGATGAAATTGACAGTAAAAAAGTGGAGAGCATTCGGCGCGCCATTAAAAAAGGTGAGATGCCGGTCGATTATCAAGTGCTTGCCAATAAAATTCTGGAGCTTTCCGATGACTTTGATGACCACAGAAAAGAATGACAATAAAAGTGGTACTTACAGCGTTTCTGCCGAAAAAAAACTGCTGGATAATATTCGTGATGCACTGGCTTTAACCCGCAAGCTTGAAGCTGTTCTGAGCAAGGCCCATAACCTGATGCTGGAAAGGAATATTGCAGCTCTGGAAACTCATCTGGAAACTCAGGTCAAACTGTTGGACATGCTGCATCTGAATGCTTCTCTGCGAGAGCACTATCTGAAAGAAGCGGGGCTGTCACCAGACCCGGCAGGTATACGAACTTTTCTGCAAATTATATCTTCTACCCCCAAGTCTGAAACCACACTGAAACAATGGCAGCAACTGGAAATCACAGCAGGTCGCTGCCGCAGTTTGAATCAGGCAAACGGCAAACTGCTGAGTCGTTTGGCTGCCAGCACTAACCAGATTATTGATGTGGTTTTTTCCAGTCAGGAACCTGCGCCCTATAACCAACAGGGTATCTGCGAAAGAAAGCTGGGCTGATCAGCATGTTGTTTTCTGATGATTTGCGGCGATTTCAGAAACTGTTGATTTTTGGCCTCGCGATTTTTGGCTTCTCCTTGCTGCTGCTTTCCCGATCATCAGCCAACTCAGTCAGAGAATTCCCCCAGGAACTCAGTCTCCATAAGTGGGAGTTGACCACTTCCCGTTTCGAGTGTCGCATGAACAGCAAAGTGACGGGGCTGGGGAGTATCGTTTTGAATGCGGCTGCCGGAGGCGTGCATTATATAACCCTAGAACCGGATTTTTTCATTAAAGAAGCCCGGCATATTCGTGTTGGGGTTCAGCAATCACCCTGGCGTCACAGTCATTATCTGAACGCTCTCGGCGGTGTGGAAGCAGGGCCGGATAAACAGTTTGAAATGAGAATCAATGTTGCCCGCGTTGTGGAAGATATGCAGCAGGGTCATCAGCTGGTTATTGAGATTGAGAGGGAAGCAGTTAAACCTGTTCATATTAAAATACCCGCTATGAATTTCCAAAAAACAGCAGCAACATTTTATAAATGTTATGGTGAATTGCTGGCTCTGAACTACCAACAGGCAAAAGAAACACTGTTCTATTATTCCTCTTCAGGATCTCGTATAAGCTCTGAGCAGTTATCACATCTTGATGACCTGGCCACCTATATTCTGGTGGATAAAAGTGTAACCAATGTCGCCATTGACGCTCACACAGATTCCCGGGGTGACAGGCTGGAAAACCTGCAACTGTCAAAAGTGCGTGCAAGCCGGATTTATAGATATTTACGAGCAAAAGGTATCCCCGAACAGCGTCTTACCATGCGCTTTCATGGTGACCGCTATCCTGTAGCCACCAATGCCACTGTTGCAGGAAGAAATAAAAACCGACGGGTAAAGATTACCCTGAGCCGCCGATAAATAATTCTGACAATAAATCGTCAACTACGAAAGAGCCTGCTCTCACCAAGCTCTTTTACAGAACAATATTTCACAGAACAATAGTGGATGGCGGCTCAATGGACATCAAAGGTCTTAACCCGGATTCCCTCAGTGTACTCCTGAAAAACCGACCTGCTCCGATTTTACCTTCCGCCATTGAATCTGAAGGCGTGACTACCAGTGGTTTTGGCAATCTGCTGCAACAGGCCATCGAAAAGGTTAATGATCTGCAACAACAGTCCAGCGGCATGATGCACAAGATTGAAACCGGGGAAAGTGATGACCTCATGGGCACCATGATTGCCATGCAGAAATCCAGTATTTCCTTTCAGGCATTGATGCAGGTCCGCAATAAGGCAGTAACTGCTTACGAAGACATCATGCGTATGCAGATTTAAGGTAGAAAAATACCATGGCAGAATCAGATACAAAGGCTGCCCCGGAGCCGGCACCAGAAGAAAAAGAAGTGAAGCCTGCATGGCGGGAAGCGCTGGACAGGGCCAACAGGGTGGTGAAAAAAAATCGCCGCTATCAGGTGGTGCTGATGGTGTTATTTGCGGTTTCTGTTGCCCTGATGTCGGTTTTCTGGCTCTGGTCACAATCTCCGGATTATCAGCCACTGTACGGCAATCAGGAACTCTATGATGTGGCCAGTGTGGTCAATGTGCTGGATCAAAATAATATTGCTTATAAAATTCACCCTGCTTCGGGTCAGGTCATGGTGGATGTCGGAAGACTCTCTGATGCCCGTATGCAGCTGGCTGTATCCGGAGTCCAGGCAAGAATGCCGGAAGGACTGGAAACTCTGGATGGGCAGGAGATCGGTACCAGCCAGTTTGTGGAAAATGTTCGTTACCGGCGCGGTCTCGAAGGCGAGCTGGCTCAGACCATTATCAGCTTGAAACCCGTCCGCAATGCCCGAATCCACCTGGCTCTGCCCAAACAGAGCAGCTTTATTCGCAAACAGGGAAAACCATCGGCCTCGGTGTTTGTCGATCTGTTTCCAGGGTATAGATTGAGCAATGAGCAGATTGAAGGCATCGTGAATCTGGTGGCTGCCAGTGTCGCTAATATGAATCGCAGCGATGTTTCTGTGATTGACCAGTCCGGCAAGCTGCTTTCTTCAGATGTATTACTGGGTAACAGCGTGCTCAGTGAAGCCAGTAAACAGTTGGACTTTAAGCGTCAGGTTGAGGCTCATTTCCAGCAGCGCATAAGTGCCCTGCTTGAGCCACTGGTGGGTGCTGCTAATTTCAGGGCTCAGGTCAGCGCCAATGTGGATTTCGAACAGGTCGTACAGACGGTTGAGCAATATGATCCCGGTGCTCCTGTGTTAAGAAGTGAGCAGGGAAGGGAAGTGGCAACCAGTGGGCTGGGAGCCAGAGGCATACCAGGTGCTCTCAGTAATCAGCCACCGAATGAAGAAGGGCAGGCTGAAGAAGAGCAAAGCAGTAATATCCAGTCAGAGTTTGTCCGCAATTATGAAGTGGACAAAGTGATCAGGCAGGTGGCTAATCATCAGGGCAGAGTACAGAAACTCAGCGTTGCCGTCGTTCTCAATGAGCAGCCCGATGAAGCTCTGGGTATTGGCGACTGGGATCAGGCAAGAATTGCCACGATTCAACAAATGATCATCGATGCAACAGGCATTGATCAGGCCCGTGGTGATCAGATCAGTATCCATACCGCACCCTTTGTGCCAGTCACTCATGTTGAGCCTGTCGGGCTGGCCTGGTGGCAACAGCCGCAGGTTCTCTACTTCGTCAAATATGGTTGCGGCACTTTGCTGGGTATTCTGGTGATTATGTTCCTTTTAAGACCCATGATGAAACAGATCACCCTCAAGATGAACGAGCCAGAAGTAATACCTCAAATAACTCAGGAAACTGAAACCCAGTTCGACGAAAAAGGCAGGAAAGTGATATTTGATGACACCTTTGATCTTTTGCCGCCTGAGTTGGCTGATTTTGAAACTCAGGTGACTCAGATGCGAGAGTTGTCGACCAAGGCACCTGCCAGGGTAGCACAGGTTATCAAGTTATGGATGAACAGCTATGAGTGAAAATCAAAGAACTCTGCCATCAAGGCCGCCGACTCCTAAAGACATAGCTATCCTGCTTCTCAGTTTGGGAGAAAAAGGAGCGGCGCAGGTATTCAAACACCTTAGCCAACGGGAAGTTCGACAGATCAGCACGACCATGGCGACCATCTCACCATTGAAAAGAGATCAGGTTCAGGAGGTGCTGGACCTGTTTTTCCACACCTATCGTTACGACAGTGCCTTGTCTGGTTCCTCAAAAGGCTATCTTAGCAAGACCTTAAAGCTGGCCCTGGGTGATAAAGAAGCAAAAGGGGTCATGGACTCTATTTTCGGCGGTGAGAGCAATAGTCTGGAAGCGATGAAATGGATGGACTCGGGAACCATCACTGAACTGATTGTTGATGAGCACCCACAACTTCAGGCGGTGGTATTGACCTATCTGGGAGCCACGCAGGCTACCGACGTATTGATGCGCCTTCCAGCCAAGAATCATCAGGATTTATTGTCACGAGTCGCTCGACTGCAAGAATTACACCCATCTATTATCGAAGAGCTTAACATTATATTTGATGCCAATGTCGGCAAAATGAGCACCAGCCAGAATACGACCGTCAGTGGTCTTCGTCAGGTGGCCGATATAATGAACCGGATGAATGATACTTCGGTGCAGAATCTGTTGAGTTACTTTAAGGAGCAGGACAAGAAACTGGCTGAGCAGATTGAACAACAGATGTTCCTCTTTGAACACCTTATGCGCCTCGATGAAGACGCGCTGCGTAAGGTCATGGCGGAGGTCAGCCAGGATATTCTGGCTCTGGCGCTCAAGGGGGCTGCTCAGGAGATGGTTGATTCTGTGGTAGGTACCATGACCAAACGAAGCGCCAAATTCCTGCTTGAAGATATTGAAAACCTCGGCCCGGTGCGTGCCAGTCAGGTTCAGTCTGCCCGAAATGATGTGCTTCGGGCAGCGCGACAGCTGGCTGCATCCGGTGAGATAGAGCTGAGCTTTAATGATGAGGACGAGATGATCGGGTAATGCCAATCAATATCCATCACGTTTTTCATAATACTAACAGCAGGTTGGTTCATGACAAACAGACAAAAAATATGGCAGCCTGAAACAGCTGCCTTCAAACGGTTTCTCTTTCCGGTCCATCGCAAGCCGGGGGAAGTTCAGAGTTCAGAGATAGATCAACAAACTGCCGACCACAGCGCTTTCCAGCCTGAAGAAACGGTTCAAAATAAAGTGCCAGCCACCCGGGAATCCATTGAGCCCTCTGCTGAAGTATTGCAGAGTATTCTGGAGCAGGGTATTGAGAAAGGCTATGCCAAAGGTGTGGAAGAAGGCCGCCGAATGGGCTTTGAAGAAGGAAGAGAGCTGGGCGTCAGAGAAGGTGGGCGTATTGCTACTGAGGAGCAGAAAAAACTGGTATCCCTGCTGCGAAAAGAAATGTCTGAATTTCGCTCTGGTGGCAATTATGGCGGCGACGAAAAGATCAGCTGGCTGGGAAAAGTTATAGAAGAAACCTGTCGTCAGGTAGTGCGCCGGGAACTGATGACTTCTCCGGAACAGATAGTCTCTGTAGTCAGGGAAACTCTGAGTATCATGCCTGAGGATGCTCAGTACACCATTCATGTGAATCCGGTCAATGCGGAGTTGCTCAAGAAACTCAAACCAGATTTTGGTGCGGCCTGGCAGGTCGTCGAAGATCATGAATTACAAATGAACGACTGCCGGATTATTTCCAGCCAGACAGAAGCGGAAGCACGCATGGAATCCCGGCTGGTGGAGTGTCTCGATATCATTCGTGAAAACTTGCCTGCTGCAATGGAGGACGCAGGTTAATGCCTCTTTCTGATGATCTTATTGAAAAACTGAAGACCGTACCTGTTGCCAAATTATCCGGAAAGATCTCAGCTATAAAAGGTCTTCTTCTGGAAGCGCAGGGATTACGATTACCCATTGGTCAACTTTGTCATATCAATATGCGCAGTGGTCGTCAGGTAGAAGCAGAAGTGGTTGGATTTGACGGTGCCAGTCAGTTTCTGATGCCCCTCTCAACGACAATGGAAGGCCTGGCTGCCGGAGATAGAATCATTCCCGTTTCTCTCAATCACACCATGCCTGTGGGGGAAGAACTGTTAGGGCGGGTGGTAGATGCTATGGGTAAGCCGCTTGATTCCAGTGCCTTGACTCTGTCTGACCGAATCTCAATCCATTCACCCCCCCTTAACCCTATGATCAGGAGGCCGGTCGATGAGCCACTGGAAGTGGGAGTGAGAGTGATCGACAGTTTGCTGACTTTAGGAAAAGGGCAAAGAGTAGGATTGTTTGCTGGCAGTGGAGTGGGCAAAAGCACGTTGATGGGCATGATGACCCGTAATACCCGGGCGGATGTTACGGTTGTCGGTCTGATCGGTGAACGTAGTCGGGAAGTGAAGGAGTTTGTGGATCAGATTCTGGGTATGGAAGGTCGGGAAAAAGCAGTTGTGGTGGCATCACCCGGTGACGAATCGCCCGTGCGCAGAATTCGTGCTGCACTCTATTGTCATCAAATTGCCGAGTATTTCAGAGACCAGGGTAAATCAGTTCTGCTGCTGATGGACTCCCTTACCCGTTACGCCCAGGCTCACCGTGAAATCGCGCTGGCTGTGGGTGAAGCTCCGGCTGCAAAAGGTTTTCCGCCTTCGGTATTCAGTAAGATTCCGATACTGCTGGAGCGGGCCGGAACGGGAACCGGTGAAGGTTCAGTAACGGCCATCTATACCGTACTGGCAGAAGGTGATGATATGCAGGAGCCTGTAGTAGACACTGCCCGCTCCATTCTGGATGGACATATTGTGCTAAGTCGTGAGCTGGCGGAAAGAGGGCATTTCCCGGCCATTGACCTGGAGGCCTCTATCAGCAGAACCATGTCTCAGTTGATAACAGAAGAACATGAAACCTGTGCCCAGGTGTTCCGACGTTACCATGCCCGGTATAATGAGTTCAGAGAACTTATGGCTATAGGGGCTTACAAACCCGGAGCTGATCCAGAGCTTGACAAAGCGATTGAACATCGTCCGCAGATGGAGCGTTTCCTCCAGCAGAGCCGATATGAACAGGTTGATCTCTCTGGCAGTGTTCAACAACTGATAAATATCTGGCAGCCTGATCAGGTTGTTACATCATGAGCAAGGTTCAGCGCCTGGAAAAAGCACAGTCCGCACTGGAAAAAAAGAGCCAGTTAACTAAAAGAGAGAAACAGCATGCCGAGCAGAGTCTGGCTTCTCTCAACTCCCAGAAAGAGTTGTTAAATGATGCCCGGAAATCCTGCGATAGTCGTCCTGGAGAAAAACTTTCATCACTATCCTGCTGGGGTCGCAATCAGTTTGTTGAATTACTTGCAGATGTTTCTGTTTTGCTGGAAGAGAAGATAAAAGCAGAGTCTGGAAATCTCGAGCAAATTAACCAGCGGCTGGAAGAAGAGCGCAGAATGACCAGCGGCGTTGAACATTTAAAAAACAAAGAAACCGAAAAACAGCAGCAAAAACAGCTTCGGGATGAACTTCAGGAGACAGATCGACTGCTGCAGCGCACCCCTCGCTAAGTACCTGGCCAGTTGGTTTCGCATATTCTGGCGAGTGGATTTTTTCATCCTTCAAGGCGCAACGACGGGCGCGTAGCCATAGCTACGCAACCAGAGTTGGAACGCAGAAGGATGGAAAAAGCCGCCGTCCAGAATATGAGGAACCAACTGGTTAGGTACTTAATTCTGGTTGGATTTTAAAAAGCCTTAGAGGTGTTCTGAGGCTTTTTTGTGTTTGGGGATTGTACGGTTGCTCCAGTTTTGATTTTGGGCTTTTGCCCCCTTTAACGGCTGCCTATTCTGTTTGGTTTTTAAATTTTCGTGCGCTAGAGTTGGGTCTTGTCGATAACAATATACAATCTCGCGCTGCTTTGAGCTGCTGGCAAAATAAGAGGTAGCCTATGACCGTCGCCAACCCAATGAAAAAATTAGTAGATAGGTTAGCCAGCACAGGTTTTTCCGCTGCTTTTATTAATGATTTGATGCCCGTCTGGTGGGATAAGAGCCTCGAAAAATCAGAACAGTCGATGTTATTGCTCAAGATGCATTTTTCGAAGAATCTCGGGTTGGATCTTGCTTCATTACTCGATAACCGAAGGAGTGTAAAGTTTCAGCTTGCTGAAAATGTCCACTACAAGCTCACCAAAAATAAAAAAGAAGATCAGGTTGTACTTAGTCAATCTCTAGCCAGAAGCATGGCTAAGCTGGTTGCGTCAGCAGCAGTAAGGGGATATAAGCCTTTGCCTAAAAATGCTGGTTTGATCCGGCAGAAGATATTAAAAGACCACCCTTGGACGGGATTTGATAACCTGGTTGATTATTGCTGGAGTCGTGGTATTCCTGTCATTTATTTGAGCCGTTTACCCAAAGGTGCAAAGAAGTTTGAAGGCATGGTTGTTGACGTTGATGGTCGGCCAGTAATAGTGTTGGCCAAGAAAAGTAGCGACCCTTCATGGCAACTCTTTGTCCTCGCTCATGAAATAGGTCACATTGGTTGCGGTCATGTGAAAGAGGGTGCTGGCTACCTTGATGAAGTTGTTGACAGTGATGACGATAATCCCAAAGAAAAAGAGGCAACGGCATACGGCTTAAAACTTCTTACAGGTAGTAGTCGTACCCCGATTGGCCCAAAAAGTGGGGGACTGACAGGTCGCCAGTTGGCAAAGGCATCCAAAGATTATGGACGAAAGCACCAGGTTGAGCCGGGGCACATTGCACTGAACTACGCGCATAACCAGAACTTTATAGCTGTTGGCAACGCTGCGTTGAAAACTATAGGCGGCCATTACGATGCTGTTGAGTATGTCAGGGACGCTCTTAAGCAAAACATTGATGAAACAGAAATCCCCAAAGATAGCAGGTACGTTTTGAGTCGTCTTGTATAACCCAAAAGGTGTAATGGGTAAATGTTCGGTTTGATCGATACCGATGCTGCTTATAAACTTTCTTGCTGCCGCCTTCTGGATGAAGCATCTACGTACTTAAAGTTAAGTGGCTTCCGTGCTCTTGAAGCAATGCCTCATGTGGTTGAAAAACAAATATTTGGTGATAAACAATACGGATACAACAAACCTTCAGTCAGGAGCAGGATCACAAAAGAAGTAAAAGCAATCCCCAGAATGAAAGAAGCACACGTAGAGGATGTCTTTTTGCTGTCTACCTTGCAGGACGCTTTTGACCATGGGGAAGCTTTTTTATTATATAGGGCAATAAAAGATGGGCAAATGTTGCTGGTGAGTGGCGACAAAAGATTCTGCAAGGCGTTGGGGAAAAAGCCGGAAATCTTAAAAGCGTGCTCTCATTTGGAGGGTAAAATGATATGTCTGGAGCACTTGATTCTATGCCTTATCGAATCGTACCAATTCAGGTATGTCTGTGATCGAGTGGCTCCTGCCCGTCACTGCGATACAACCCTCAGGCTTTCTTTCAATCAAGGCGAAGAAAGTCGGGAGGCTTCGGTTGTAGAAGCATTGGTTTCTTTTTCAAAAGATGCTGTAAGATCCCTGGGGAGTTTAGCTTATAGCTATAAGCCCTGGTATGAATAGCTCTCCAGCTCTGCCCCTTACCTCGTTCCCCAAGCTAATAACAAAATCCAGTGGATTGCCCGTTGGCAATCACTGATTTAAAGGTTAACCTGATGCTTCATAAGGTACTTTATGCAGGGAAGCATCCATGCCGCTTTTGATACCGCATTTCAGACCGCTTTTCAGATCATCCATACTCATCGCCTCGCTATTTTCTCCTCACACCGCTTCTGATACAGACCTCGCAAAAGAGATTGAACGCAGAGTTTATCAATCCGTTGAAAAAGCAGTGGCCGGTTTTATTCAATCGATTCCCGGTGCCCGCTATGAACTGAAAGTCCGCCCTCTTTCTTCCAGTAAATCCCGAAGAACCTGCAAAGGCAACCTGTCTGTTTCTGCAGCTTCCGGAGCGCGTCCGCCTGTGGGGGTTGTCAAACGAATTGTAGAATGCCCTGGTGAATGGCGAATGACGGTGATGACTGAAAGTAAGATTTTGGTGCCTGTTATTCACAGTGCTCGTGCTCTGGCCAGAGGGCAGAGGCTGACCAGCGATGTTCTTGTGTTTCGGGAAGCCGATTACAGCAGGCTGAGAGGTCAGTTTTTTACTGAAATCAATGAAATCAGGGGGAGAGTCATCAAACGCAGTATAGGTGCACAGAAACTGATTTCAGCCAATATGCTCGAAAAAGACTATTTGATTCGCAAGGGGGAAATCGTCCAGATTATTGCCGGCGGGAATGGACTAGAGGTTTCTATGTCCGGGGTGTCTCTGGATGATGGCGAAATACAGGAAACCATTCGGGTAAGAAACCGGTCTTCCGGCAAAATTGTGCATGCAGAAGTTATCAGCACAGGAAAGGTTCGAATTCGTCATTAATTTTTTTCTGAATACGCTAATCAGCGTCTGATTAGATGTTTTATCAAAAAATTAACTAATCAGCAGATGATTTAGTCAATAACCATTAAATTAACCCTTTCAGAGAATGATTTTATGAGCCGCGACATTGTTAATGCCCTTATTCCGGGTACGTTACAGAATAAAAACTGGTATCAGGCTTACCTGGTTCTGCTTGGGCAGCTCTTTGCCTGGGCAAGGTTGTGTGAAATGGAGTTTTTGCCGGAGCGAGAGTTGCCAGACAATCATTCAGAACTTGAACAGCTGTTCAGAGAAATCGGACAGAAAAAAGTACCGGAGACATTCGCCAATGCAGATCAACGTATCTGGCAAATAGCCTGGCAACAGGGTGATGAGTTACCTGGACAGATCCCGATAGATGAAATCACCCGAGCCTGCCACTCAGTGATGACCGCAAAGAGGCATAAGCTACTGAAGTACAATGAGATTCCTCTGGCCTTGCAGCGCCGCTTCAGACCCCTCTCCTCGGCACTGCCCGAAGCCATTGGCGGGCTGCTGGAGGCACTGTCCGAACCAGTTGGCAGTTGCTACCTGCCCAATGCGGATAGTTTTATTCTGGGAGCGGATCTTGCGCTCACCGGCCAGGTTTATTCTGAGCAGTCTTCTATCAATAGCCTGGATGCTTTGAGTGTTCTGATTAATCCGGATATTCATATTGCCCGGGGGCATCCGGTACTTGAACCTGCTTTTTTTAAATCGGGCCAGCTACAAAAGTTTGACCATGGGGTGGGTCTTCTGACAGCAGACCACCGTTATAAAGTGAATGAAGTTCGAGATATTTTCCAACGGTTGGATACCCAGGTTCGTAATGAAGAAATGTTGTTTATCCGGCATATGTTCTGGCGCTGTTCCGAACAGGTTGTCATTGCTGTGCCGGGGGTGTTTCTTCAGAAAAATACCGAGCATCATATTGCCTTTCGCCGCTGGTTATTAAAACAGAACAGGCTACACGCTATTATTAAGCTGCCCAAAGGACTGCTTCCCGGTCGGGCCACGCCACTTTATGTGCTGGTGGCAAAAAGACAGGTTACTGATAATGTGCATTTGATAGATGCCAGTAGCGACTACTTCAAAGTTACCCCTGTCCGCAAAAAGGGAGCAGCCAAAATTCAGCTGAATAATGTGGATGTCATTCTTGAACAAATGAATGATGAAACAGTAAACCCTCGTTTCTCCAAAAAACTGGACAAAAGGCAGTTGATTCAGGGGAGCGTTATTCTTGATCCCGGACATTATTGTGCTGACACCCGACGCATTGATTTACTCGGAAAGCCTTTAGCTGCCAGTCATTTAGAGTCACAGGTCGATATCATAAGAGCTCAGGCTCTGCGTGATAATAGTCTGGAAAAACAGGTATTTCTGGAAGTAACAGCCAATGACATTAATGAGGCTGGAGAGATTGAGCACCCTGAAAAAGAAATTCATGTTGATGAAAAAGGGCTGAAGCGAGCAAAGCAACAGTTACTGCGACCAGGAGATGTTCTGCTGGTTATTAAGGGACAGGCGGGGCGAATTGCCATTGTACCGGATGTCTGTGGGTTAAACTGGGTGGCCAATCAGTCCTTTGTCATTCTTCGACTGAAGAAAAATACTTATCTCAATAGCTCTATTGTTTTGTTTCGATTCCTGCGCTCGCAAACCGGAAAAATGTTGCTTGACAGTATTTGTACAGAAAGTCAGGTGCCGTTTATTCATGGCAATGATTTAAAACAACTTCCTGTTCCCGAGTGGTCTTCCATTGAACAAAGGCAGGCAGAACAGTCTCACAGAGAAATTCTCAAACTCTATGCCCAGGTTCGGTTTATTCGTGATAAAGCGCGAATGATAGAAAGTGAGTTGTTAAAAGAAGCTTGATGCCAGGGTACCCATAATCATGGCCCAGCCGTCTACCAGAACAAACAGCATTAATTTGAAAGGCAGCGAAATCATCTGGGGTGACAACATAATCATACCCATGGCCATGAGAACACTGGCCACTACCAGGTCAATCACCAGAAAGGGGATGTATATAACAAAGCCAATTTGAAAGGCGGTTTTCAATTCACTGGTAACAAAAGCGGGAATAGCGATGGAGAAAGGTGTTTCAGCAACATCGATCGGTGGAGTGATATCGGCAATTTGATAAAACAATTCCAGATCCGTATCTCTGGTCTGGCGTAGCATAAAATCTTTGACAGGAATTTCCGCCTGTTTTAGAGCCTCCATCAGTGTCAACTGATCATCCAGATAAGGTTCTACCGCCTGAGTATAAACAAGCCCAAATAATGGTTGCATTATAATCAGGGTCAGTGCCAACGATATTCCAAGCAAAACCTGAGTCGGGGGAGTTTGCTGTAATCCCAGAGCCTGACGCAGAATCGCCAGAACAATAATAATCCGGGTAAAAGACGTCATCATCAACAGCGCAGCAGGAATAAAGCTCAGTGCCGTCATCAGAATCAGAATCTGAAGACTGGCGCTGTATTCCTGAGAATCGCCATTACTGGTGACCGTCATTAATGGAAAGCCTTCCTGTCCCCAGCTGAGTGACGGAGTCAGGAGAAATGTCAGGCCGGCATAGATCAGAAACCTCATAGTCACAGGTCAGGCCAGATTTTTCAGACGTTCTGATTCGCTGATGACATCCAGCAAGCGAATACCGTACTTATCGTTGATCACCACAACTTCGGCGTAGGCGACCAGGGTACCATTGACTTTCACTTCCAAAGGCTCGGAGGCTTCTTTCTCCAGCTCTACAATTGAGCCTTTATTAAGGTGCATTAGCTCACCAATGTTAATTTCGGTGCTGCCCAGCTCCAGAGAAAGTGTCACTGGAATATCAAGAATCATGCCCAGATCACTGACTGACTGCGGCGGGTTGTTGTTATCTTCAATCTCTTTGGAGTTGGTTTCTGATTCCAGACTGTCCTGGAGACTGACACTATCATCTGCAGGTTGTGGCGAAGCTATTTCCTGCTCGTTTTCATTTTCTTCATTACTCATAGATTTTTTTCCTCAGGCTGTTGGACTTCTGCCTACTCTTTCTCACCTTGATACAGAGAGCTAATGATTTTCATGGCCAGCATATTATTCACAGTGCAGACGTCAGCACGGTAGGCTGGAATGCCTGCGAACTTCACAGTGACACTGCTGGGAATATCTGCCTGAATGATCTGTCCGGTTTTCAGTCTCAGCACATCGCGAAGGCTCAGCTTCAACTCGCATAATCGGGCAGAGACTTCCAGAGGAGCCTGCATAACCCCGGCCATCATGTTGTGTTGCCAGGTGGGATCCTGTTCTGTGAATTTAAAGGCCTGCAGTTTTTCTCTGACCGGTTCCAGAGCCTGATAAGGCATGATGATATGAAATGGGCTTTCTGTGGAGCCAAGGGAAATAGTGAAGCGACTCAGAAGGATAATCTCGGTATCTGAGCGAAAAATGGTGGATATGGGGCGGTTGTGATTTTCAGCTAGGCGTATCTTGAAAGAAAGAATACTGCTCCAGGCTTCGGTCTGGTCATCTGCTGCAGATTTTAGCAGCCTTTCCATGATGCGAATCTCGGCGTTGGTCAGTTCCTCTTCATGGTTTTCGTTAAACTCGCCGGTACCACTGAAAAAAATGTCTACAAGAGAATATAAAAGTGGTGTTTCCAGGGCCATGAAGCCAGCACACTTCAGTGTTGTAGAGCGGTAGATATACTGCACATCAGGTATATTTTCCTGATGCAGATAATCACCGATTGCCAGGGAATCGACCGATTCAAAATGAATATCTACCGGGCGACGAAAAACAGCAGTGAGACTGTGACGAAATAATTGGGAAAAACGTCGGTAGATCAATTCAAGTGTCGGCAAAAGGTCGTGTATCTTATAATCCGGGTTAGTCAGATCATAAGTGGTCAGATCCTTGAACTTTGACGGCGGGTGAACCCGGCGAGTCTTTGTTTCACCCGACAGGCTGGATTCGGTATTGCCTGATAAAGATTTCCGTTCCATGGGAAATTCCATATAACTGGCTTATCACCAGATAATTCTTGTTATTAAAAAACATACCGCTATTAGCTGATAAAGACAATCAGCCAATTTTGCCAACCACAATGACTTCTTTATTTTCAGGGATTTCATTAAACGACAATACATGCATACCCTCGGTACATAAACGAGCATATCTTGCCATGGCCGGGCGCAATGATGCATTGACCAGCATCACAGGCACTTTTCCTTCAGCAGAAAGGTTGGCAGAGACTTCTGGCATTTGAACCTGCAGCTGCTCCGCAATTCGGGGTTCAAGTGGCAGTGTGTCAGGGGAGAAGTCATTACTCTGACGGGCCTGCTGGTAACTTTGCATAATGACCTGCTCCAGCTCTGAGCTCATGGTGACAACCGGTATTTCAGAGGTGTTGCCCACCAGGTTCTGAATAATGCTGCGACGCAGGGCAATTCGAACTTCAGAGGTCAGAAGGTGTGGTTCTGTAATCCGTTCAGACGATTCCAGCAGGGTGCTGGCTATGGTTTGAATATCGCTTACAGAGACATCTTCAGTCAGCAAATCTCTGAGTATTCGGGAAAACACACTCATGGATAGTTTCTTGGGAATAAGGTCTTCAGCCAGTTTGGGGGAATAGTGAGTTAGCTTATCCAGCAGTTGCACCACTTCATCATGCCCAAGTAGCTCACTGGCGTGTTCATCAATAATTTTATTAAGGTGTGTAGCGATAACTGTGGCAGCATCGACTACCGTGTAGCCTAGTCCGACGGCATGTTCCCGCTCTGAGGTTTCAATCCAGAGTGCTTCCAGCCCATAAGCAGGCTCTGAAGTCGCAATACCATTTATCTCACCAAATACTTCACCGGGATTGATCGCCAGTAAACGCATGGGCTCAATCTGTCCTTCGGCAACAATGACACCCTTGAGCAATATATTGTAGTTATCCGGTTTCAGGTTCAGGTTATCTTTCACATGCACGCTGGGAATCAGAAAGCCCAGCTCCCGGGATTGGGTTTTACGAATGCCTTTCAGTTGAGTGAGTAACTGCGCGCCCTGATTTTCATCCGCCAGAGGAATGAGTTTATAACCCAGTTCAAGCCCCAGGGTATCCACTGGCGGAATATCTCCCCAGGACCAGGGTGATGACTCACTGACATCTTCTGTATTGGCTGCAGAAGGGCTGGGTTCGGGTTCATCCTTTTGACGTTTGGTGGTCCACCAGGCCAGAAACGCCACGATCAGTCCCAGACTGAGAAAGGGTATGTGGGGCATACCGGGAACAATGCCTATCACCATTAAAATCATGGCAGTCAGGCCCAAAGCTTTTGGAGAAGAGAACATCTGTTCGGAAACCTGATGCCCCACATCTGCAGATTCAGAAACACGGGTTACCATGATAGCCGCAGAGGTGGAGAGCAGCAGCGAAGGAATCTGGGCAACCAGACCATCACCAATCGTCAGAAGAGAATAAGTAGCAAAGGCTTCTCCGGCGGATAACCCATGACCAATGGTGCCTATCAGCATTCCACCAATGATATTAATGGCAAGAATAAGCAAACCGGCGACAGCATCACCCCGGACAAACTTGCTGGCACCATCCATTGAGCCGTAGAAGTCTGCCTCCCGGCGTACACTTTCCCGACGGTCGTGGGCTTCCTGCTGGTCAATAACGCCCGCATTGAGATCTGCATCGATGGACATCTGCTTGCCTGGCAGGGCATCCAGAGTGAAGCGGGCGGTCACCTCGGAAATACGACCAGCACCCTTGGTGACCACCACAAAGTTGATAATCACCAGAATAAAGAAGACCACCAGACCGACAACGTAACTGTTGCCAATAACAACCTCACCAAAGGATTGAATCACCTTTCCGGCAGCGCCATTGCCGGTGTGTCCATTCAGAAGCACTACCCGGGTCGATGCCACGTTCAGGGCAAGGCGCAACAGAGTGGAAACCAGCAGAATGGTTGGAAATACGGCAAATTCCAGAGGTCGGAGTGTGTAAATGCTAACTAACAGGATGAGCAGGGACAGTGCGATGTTGAAGGTAAAGAATACATCCAGCATAAAAGGCGGCATGGGCAGTGTAACCATACCGAGCGTCATCAGTACGATCAGCGGAATCCCGATATTCAGGTTGCCGCTCTTGGGCGACATCATGTATAGCAGACGTTGAGCTTCCTTGATCATTGTCTCGTTTTATCCCATTTTTCCCGGAAGGCACTGGGGACTTCCGGTGTTGGTAAATCGGGTGCCTTGCTTCTGCGTCCGGCCTGAAAGTCGTTCAGATGATGGACGTAAGCCAAAACCTGGGCAACGGCCAAAAACAGGTCGTCGGCAATTTCCTGATTCAACTGTGTCGTATGATAAATCACCCGGGTTAATGTGGGTGACTGTACCACCGGCTTATTGTATTCCCGTGCCACAGCGCAGATACGCAGGGCTACGCTGTCAACGCCTTTTGCTACGACGTAGGGCGCTCTGGCCTTGTCCAGATCATATTTCAGAGCCACTGCAAAGTGGGTCGGGTTGGTGATAATGACATCCGCTGAAGGAACGGCCTGCATCATTCTGCGACCCGCAATTTCCTGTTGCTTCTCCCGCAGTCTTGAACGAAGCTCTGGCTGACCTTCGGACTCTTTCATTTCATCACGCATTTCCTTGTGTGTCATGCGCAGTTTTTTCATGTGGTTCCATCTTTGGAAAGGTACATCAATAAAACAGATCAACAGCAGGGCACTGACCAGAATGGTGATGGCCATGGTAAGGTGGCTCAACCCCTCTGAAACTGCTTGAAATATCGGTAGCCGGTTCAGCCAGAGCACATCCCGAAAGAACCATTGATTAATGAGCCAGAGAGAAAAAGCCAGCAGCGAGATTTTGGCAATGGACTTTAATAACTCAATCATGGAGTTGGCAGAAAACATGCGTTTAATGCCTTTGAGAAAACTGATGCGCTCAGCCTTGGGTCGTATCTGTTTATTTGAGAATATCCAGCCTCCTAAAGCCGCTGAAGCGGCTATTGAGGCCAGAATGACAATCAGCATAAAGGGCAGCAGACCGGAGAACCCCTGAGTAATGCTGACGATCAGGTGATCTGTCAGCCAGCTTTCCTGACGCAATACGTCTTTTTCAAACCTGAAGCTTTTGTACATAACCTGAAATAGCTGGTCGCGAATTAATCCACCACTGAGCCATAAAGCAACCAGAGTTGAAGCCAGTAGAGCAAAGGTGACCAGTTCCCGGGATCGGGGAACCTGACCTTCGTCACGGCTCTTCTGAAGTTTTCGTTCGGAGGGTTCTTCTGAGCGTTCGCCAGTCTGTGATTCTTCTGCCATCTAAAAATTCCTAAAGAACCAGAGATCGTAGAATGTCCAGAACAGTCCGGGTAAATCGTGTGAAGACACCGTTCAGGGTGGAACTGATCAGCATTAGAATAAAAATGCCTGCCAGCATGGTCAGAGGAAAGCCCAGACTGAAAATATTGAATTGCGGCGCCGAGCGGTTCATCACACCAAAGGTAAAAGTGACGATCAATAACGCAACTATGGCGGGTAGAACCATCAGGAGTGCGCTGGCAAACATCCAGCCGCCCATGGCGGGCAGTCGGTCAATCTCCAGTTGGCGAATAGAAAAGGGTGCAATGGGAATAGTATTAAAGCTCTCCACAACAATAGAAATGACGACCAGATGCCCGTCAAATGCCAGAAACATCAGAAAGCTCAGCAATTGGAATACCTGGCTGATTACCGGAATCTGGGCGCCGTTCATCGGATCAAACATGACCGCCATACCCAGACCCATCTGCAGGGAGAGCATTTGCCCGGCGGAGGTGAAAATAGCGAAATAGATTTGCAGTACCATCGCCATTAAAAGCCCGACAGCCAGCTGTTGTGCAGTGATCAGAAGGGCTGCACCCGACAGTGGCTCTACTGCGGGTACCGCAGGCAGCATGGGGGCCACAATAATAGTGATGGCCATTGCCAGAATTATCCGGATTCTGGGTGCCACTACCTGGCTATTGATTATAGGCATTGCCAGAAAGAGGGCTCCGATACGAAAAAATGGCCAGAGATACTGACCAATCCAGCCCACCACCTCAGAGAAGGTAAAGGTTCCCATCAGGCCAGCATCTCTGGAATAAATTCATACAGCCGGAGAAACAGATCCATAAATTCCTGAATCAGCCAGGGGCCCGTCATGCCTATAGTGACCAGTGTCGCCAGCAGACGGGGCAGGAAACTGAGGGTTTGTTCATTGATTTGAGTCGCAGCCTGCAATGTGCTGACCACCAGACCCACCAGCAGTCCGGGCAACACAATCACCGATACCATCAGAACAATGAGGGTCAGCGCATCACGAAAAAGGTCTGCCACAACTTCCGGTGTCATGGGGTTTCCTCTGAATAGTTCAGGTTGTTTCGCAACTTTGCAAAACAGACTGCAACCCGAAGAAATTAACCAGGAGCATAGTTTTCTAAAATGAATTCGCAATAGATATATAAAAACATTTTTTTACTTTAAAAACGACTTAAAAGAATGGCAAGTCTATTTAATAAATCCAGAAGCCTTCCCGAGTGGTACTTATCAACAGGCAGTACGTTGAAGTTATTAAGCGAGTAAAACCATGAATAGGAATTAGTAAAATGGCAATGACCGTAAATACCAATATCTTCTCTCAGAATGCTCAGCGTAATTTGGGCAAGACTGAGGCGGGTCTTCAGACCGCCATGCAGCGTCTGTCTTCTGGTATGCGTATTAACAGTGCTAAGGATGATGCTGCCGGTTTGCAGATTGCGAATAAAATGGCTGCACAAATTGGTGGACTTGGTGTCGCTATCCGAAATGCCAACGATGGCATCTCCATGGCCCAGACTGCTGAAGGTGCCATGAGCGAGATCACTAACTCTTTGCTGCGTATGAGGGATCTGGCTTTGCAGGCATCAAGTGGTACCTATGAGGCTGCTGATGTTACCGCCCTGCAAGCCGAATACGATGCTCAACTGGCTGAGATTGGCCGTATTGCCGCAACGACTGAGTTTAACGGGACAACCGTTCTTGGCGCAGGTACCGTCGAAATTGCAGTTGACTATACCGATGCTACCACCAATAACATAGACCTCAACTTTACTGCCGTTGCGCTGACCGCGGTTACCTTTACCGATGCCGCTACCGCTCAAGCAGCAGTGGGTGCATTGGATGCGGATATTGCTGCTTATGACGCTGTTCGAGCCAGTCTGGGTGCATCCCAAAACCGACTGACCACTACCGTCAATAACCTTTCAAATATCCGTGAAAACCTGAGTGCTTCCAGAAGCCGTATCGTGGATACTGATTTTGCTTCAGAAACAGCGAATCTGAGTAAGTATCAGGTTATGCAACAGGCCGGTACTGCTGTGTTGGCTCAGGCTAACGCGATCCCTCAGAACATTCTGTCTCTGCTGCGTTAATCGCTGGAGAGGTAAAATTCAGTCAGCTTTAATGCTGATGGTCTTTGTGGGAGCCAGTAAGCTCCCATTTTTTATAGAGCTGTCTGTTATTCGGTTATGTTTCTCAGAGCAGTGCCGACTGAATAAAAGCAGGTAATAATCAGAGGCTGATTATGTTCAGTTTAAGTGGCATCTACTCAGGGCTGGATGTTAGCTCCATGGTCAACGCTTTGGTGGAGGCCGAGCGTGCTCCCACTGAAAGCCGTTATGCTCGCAGAGAGGAGGCCTTCAATGTAGAACTGTCAGCTGTCGGGACCCTGAAGTCTGCACTGAATGATTTTAATACTCAGGTAGAAAGCCTGAACAGCATCAGTAAATTCAGTCCCAGAGCCGTCAGCGTCAGTAATGAGTCCGTTCTGAGCGCAACCGTTTCCAGCAGCGCCGGGGAAGGCAGTTATCAGTTTTATGTGGATCAGCTGGCGACTCGCCACCAGACTGTATCCGCAGCCATCGCTTCAGATGCCACTATTGGTTCCGGAACGGTCAATCTCACGGTTAACGGTGAAAGCTTCTCTGTTACGGTCGAACCGGGTTCAGAGAGTCTGGCTGACTTACGTGATGCCATAAACAGCGGAGCCGATAACACCGGAGTTCAGGCAACGATTATTAATGAAAACGGTCAGCAACGTCTGATGCTGACCAGTGAGAAATCCGGAGCAGCAAACACCATAACGAGTGACTTCAGTGGCCTTTCCGGTGGCTCAGCAACTCTGGGGTCCTTTACCGATTTACAGGTGGCAGTGGATGCCAGTATCCGGTTTGGTGCAGGAGCCTCTGCAATCACTATTACTTCCGAAGACAACCAGCTGGAAAACCTTATTGATGGCGTCACTCTTGATCTGAAAGCCGTCAGCACAGATCCGGTCACTGTGAATATTTCCGTAGACAAAGACAGCCTGAAAGAGTCTATGCAGGGCTTTGTGGATGCCTGGAATAATGTTAAGTCTACCCTTGATACCCTCACAGATTTTAATGGTATTACAGCAGGGCCTCTTAATGGCGATACCCAGGCCCGGGCTATTGAGGGTCAGTTGAGAAGTGTCATCAGTTCTTTATATGGTGAAGACGGTGACACATTCAGAACGCTCGGGCAATTGGGTCTGACAACTACCGAAGACGGCATGTTAAGTCTGGATACAGATGGCCTGAATGACGCCCTGGCTAACAACTTTGATGAATTGGCGCAGGTGCTGGCTGGTGAAGATGGCTTAATGAGTCAAATGGCAGCCGTTCTCACTCCTCACCTTGAAAGTAGCGGAACGCTTGACAGTCGGGAGGACAGGATTGAAGAGGGCTTGAGTGATATTGAAGATGATCGTGCGGCACTGGAGCTGAGACTGGAGCGGACCCGTAGCTATTACCAGAATCAGTTCCTGGCGATGGAAAGTATTCTGGCCTCACTGAGTGGAACCAGTGAGTGGATCACCAGCAGTCTGAATAGTCTGAATAACAATAATTCCTGATCATGGAGGGGTCATGAAGAAAAAAGGTCTGGGTGCTTATAAACAACAGGAAAAAGCGGGTGTAGAAGCGTCTGATTCGGTTCAGTTGGTGGGGGTGTTGTTTACTAAACTGATGGACAATCTGGCTAAAGCGAGCCACCACATTGAGCGAAAGGATTTCAGCAACAAGTCTGATCGCCTTTCCCTTTCCATCGAAATTCTGCTGGTATTGGAACAGTCTCTCGATTTTCAAAAAGGAGGTGATTTAGCCAGCAATCTGCAATCGTTATATCTCTATTGCATCAGACGTTTAACTGAGGCCAACGCAAGTAATGATCTGGCTGCTATCAGTGAAGTTGTGGGACTGTTAAAAGAAATTCAGGAAGCCTGGAACTATATTTCCGTACCTAAAGCTGCGATTGCAACTGTCCAGTAACGGAGTGGTTTGAATGGAAAACCAGGCGCTGCCAGTTTTTTCGTTGTTATCTCTATCGAGTTCAGCGCCATCGGTTGATGGTGCTCAACCGCAGGTCATGGCGGCTGCTCAGACAGTTACCACTTCTTCTGAGTTGACATTTGAAACTGTTCTTCAACAGTTTTCCTTAATAGAACCTGCATCCACAGAGTTAGTCTCTCCGGAGCTTCTGGCTGCAGGGTTGATACCTGTTGATAGGCAGGCAAAAACAGATTTACCCTTGGCAAACCCTGATGCTTCAGAACTGACAAAGCATTTTCCCGTCACCAGCTTACCGATACTGACCAGAGAAGCAAAACCTGAACAGACAGCCGTAGAAATAAAAAGTACTTCTTTAACAGAAGGGGTCACTGAACGGCCTGATTTAAATCTGTCAATGCCCGGAAGATCTGAAAAACTCCATCTGCCTGTTCGGCTACAGAAATCAGAGGTCTCTCTGACTCCGGTTAATACTCAAGGGGTGTCCCAGGCTCAAAGACCATTAACGGATGTTAATCTGGTAGAGGAAGTCGATCACCAAACAGGAAAACTCAAGCCGGAAATCACTTTAAAACCGGATCAGATCCAGACAGAAGCCAAAGCGCCGGAGATAAAAAATCACAATGGATTAAAAGAAGTTCCAGCTCCGCTGTCTCTGTTCAATTTCGCAATGGAACGGAAAGCTTCTTTAAAAACAGCACCTGCATTGATACAGCCAACCGAATCAATACAGGCCGTCGTTAATCAGACGCCTCAAACCTCCCAACAGCCTGTTTCCTTTCAGATGACTGAGTCATCACCAGTCGCCCAGTCAGCCACAGTTAAGCAACCTTTTCTGCAACCTGAAGTAGCTCAGCGACCCTTCGGGCAGACAGTGGTGCAAATGATTAAGCAGGGCGAGCAGAAAATGGAGTTTCGGTTAGACCCACCGGAATTGGGTCGGGTAACGCTGACCGTTAGCGTTGACAGAGATGCGGTCAGCCTTCAGGCGATAACGGCAACACCGGCAGCCAGAGACTTGCTGCTGCTTCACGGAGATCGCCTGCGGGAAGCTCTTAATAGTGAATCACTGACTCTGGGGCAAATGTCAGTAGATGTGGGGAGCCAGAAAGACGCTGATACGTCGGAACAATCTTCAGAATATCTGCCCACCGCCGATGGTTGTCATGAATCAAATGGTTATCAGAGTGCCCAGGAACAATTCAGGCTTCATGGCGGCAGATTATTGGATCATTTCGTTTAACAGATCATAGGAAAAGGAGTTTCTGGACTCATGGCAGATGAAAAAGAAAGCAGTGACTCTGAAAACAAAAATTCAGGCCACGGCAAGTTATTAATCATCATCATTATTCTTTTGGTGCTGTTGCTGGCGGGTGGTGGCGCTTTTGTGGCAATGACAATGATGAATCCGCCGCAGCAACAGGAACAGCAACAGCAACAGCAGCCGCAACCCCAAGCTGCAGCATTGGGACCACCCAGTTTTATGGTGCTTGAGCCATTTATTATCACTCTCAAAAGTGATGCCCGACCTCGATATATGCAGATAAAACAGTCATTGATGGTACGGGATGAAACCGTGATCGCAACACTGGAAGCTTACCGGCCTCTTATTCGTAATGAAGTCATCAACTATCTGGGCTCTCTCTCGTTTGAAGAGGTTAAAGCCGGGGGAGTTACAGAGATTATCCGTGCTGAAACGCTGGCGAGAGTCAATGCCCTGCTCGACAAAGAGAGAGTGGGAGCAAGGGTGGAAGACTGTCTGATTACGGATCTTGTGATCCAGTAGCAACTTAGTGGCTGAGATGCAGCAAAAAGGACTTGACGCTTATCGCCAACAGGCAGGAAATCAGCGGGATGTTCTGGTTAAACAGCACCTGTCCCTGGTCAAAAAGATTGTGCTGCATCTGGCCAGCAGTCTGGGTAGCAATATTTCCCGGGATGATCTTTTGCAAGCCGGGATGATGGGCCTTCTGGATGCTGCCAGTCGTTACGATCCGGGCCGCAAAGTCCCTTTTGAACAGTTTGCCAAAACCCGGATTCGAGGTGCAGTGATTGATGAGTTACGACAGTGGGACTGGCGCAGCAGAACAGATCGGGAACACGGACAGAAAATCAGGAAGGCAATTCAGGCGCTTAATACAAAGCTGGGACGGGCTCCGGCCGAGTCAGAAATTGCCGAAGAGCTTGGTGTCAGCCTTGAGCGATACCACCGCATGTTGCAGAGCAGTAATTCCGACAACCTGCTGAGTCTGGATGGGTTGATGCAGGGTGAGGCTGACAGCAAAATCATAGAGGTTAATCAGGATGACTCTATAGAAGTGGTTGCCATGGGAGGGGAGCGCAGCAGGGCCCTGGCAAATGCTTTAAAGGAGTTACCGGAACGAGAGCAACATTTGATGAATCTCTATTATGTTCATGAACTGAATATGAAAGAAATTGGAGAAGCTCTGGATCTGACGGAGGCTCGTATTTGTCAGTTACACCGTCAGGCTGTTCTAAGACTGCGCTCGCTGCTGGAAGAATGGAACAGGGAATAGTGTTATGAAAATCTTGGGGCTGCTTATCCAGCTAGGCTGTATCTTTGGTGGCTTTATGGCTGCGGGTGGTGAAATGAGGGCTATCTGGCAGCCAGCAGAAATAGTGATGATTGGTGGTGGCGCCCTGGGGGCGTTTATGATTGCGAACCCAACGAATGTTGTCAAAGCGGCCGGGCGACACCTGGTTTATACCGTCAATAATTCAGGTTTTAATCGTGAATATTTTGATGAGCTGCTCTCTCTTTTGTATACGCTATTCAATATGGCGAAAAAAAAGGGAGGGACCAAGGCGCTTGAAGAGCATATAGAAAACCCTGAAAACAGCGATGTTTTTTCCAAATACCCTCTGATTATGAAGACCCCTCATATCTATAACTTCATTACTGAAAACCTCAGGTTGTCACTGGTAGACGGCATTGAACCCCACGAATACGAAACCATTATTGAGGAAGAAATTGAGTCCATGGAGTCAGAAATGATGCGTCCAGCGGATGCTCTGCAGTTGATTTCTGATGCATTGCCGGGCTTCGGTATTCTCGCGGCAGTACTGGGTATCGTTATTACCATGGGGGCGATAGATGGCCCAATGGATCAACTGGGCCGATTGATCGCTGCGGCTCTGACAGGTACTTTTCTTGGCATATTTATGGCCTACGGATTAGTAGGACCCTGTGCAACGGCCATTGGCCACTCAATCGATCAGGAGATTAGAGCATTTCATTGCATCAGGGTGGGGCTGGGCAGTAACAAGTCCGGTTTTCCTCCTGTTGTTTCAGTGGATTCCGGCAGGAAAATGCTTTTTGCGGACAAACGCCCCACTTTTAGTGAACTGGAAGAGTTGCTGGACGGCTCATGAGTAAAGATCATGTCATTGTCATTAAAAAGAAACATGGCGGTCATGGCGATGGGCATCATGGCGGTTCATGGAAAGTAGCCTTTGCTGATTTTGCCATTGCCATGATGGCTTTGTTTCTTTTGCTCTGGATCATGAGCGCCACGGACAAGGAACAGAAGAAAGCCATTGCGACCTATTTTGAAGATCCGGGCTCATTCCGCCATCCAAGCAGTTCCAAGCCCATCAATTTTGGGGGAATGAATACTTTGGTGAATATTCCCAGACCAGGGGCAAACAATCGAGGCAGGGAAGAGACTGAAGTTATTGCTGATGATATGGACAAAACGCTGAATAACACGCTGATTTTCGACAAGCTGTCCGATGAATTACAAAAATTGGTGGGCGGCAGTAAATCAGCTGGAAGATATGAAGACTACATTGATCTGGAGAAAACACCGGAAGGCTTACGTATTGTCATTCTGGACAATAACAAGAAGAATATGTTTGAAAAGGGGAGCGCGAGACTGCAGCCATTTTTTCAGGATTTAATGCTTGAACTGGCCCCTATTTTGAACAAACTTTCTTTCAGTCTCATGATCAGCGGTCATACTGACAGCTCAGGCTTTCAGAGGAATAACTATTCAAACTGGGAGCTATCGTCAGCCCGGGCCCAGGTTGCCAGAAGAACACTGGTTTTTGGAGGACTGGAGGAGTCCCGGATTATGATGGTGTTGGGTATGGCTGACCGGGTACTGCGCGACCCTGAAAACCCTGAATCCAGCTCAAATCGTAGAATTGAAATTCTGTTTTTGAACGAGGAAATGGAAAAGCGGATTGAAGATATGTTTGCACCGGTTGAAGAAGCTACCGAAGACGTGATTCAGGAAGGCACCGAAAAACTGAGTGATGAAGACTCGCAGAAAATGCGCACAGCTCTGGACAAAGCCAGAGACAATCAACTTCCGGAAGAAATGAAAGATGATATAAACTGGGGGGGCAATTAAGCACCTGACCAGGTTCTTACAGTTTTCTTATCGATGATTTTTTTAATGATTCGAGACACAGCCACAAAGCCAAACGTCGCCGTCACAACGGTGGTGGCGCCAAAACCACTGGCACAATCCATTTTTGTAGAACCTATATCAGAAGGCTTCTGCTGACATACTGTCCCATCGGGTTGAGGATAGACGGCCTGTTCTGAAGAAAAGACACAATCGACACCAAACTTCCGCTTGCTGTTTTTAGTAAAGCCGTGGAAGTCTCTCAGATGGTTTCTGACTTTTTTTGCCAGAGGGTCGTGCCAGGTTTTGGTCAGATCGGTAATCTGTATGAGGGTAGGATCGACCTGACCACCGGCTCCACCTGTAGTGATGATAGGAATCTTGTTTCTTTTGCAGTGATGAATCAGGGCGGCCTTGATTCTGAAGCTGTCTATGGCATCCAGTACATAATCAAAGTCCGGATTGATCAGCTCCGAGACATTTTCGGTCGTTACAAAGTTTTCAATAACATGGCATTGGCAGTCCGGATTAATGGACTGAATGCGGCTGGCCATCACTTCACACTTGGACTGACCAATGGTTTCTGTAGTGGCATGAAGCTGACGATTGATGTTAGTGACACAGACATCATCCAGATCGATCAGAGTAATAGTCCCTACTCCGGTTCTGGCCAGAGCCTCTGCTGCCCATGAACCGACTCCGCCAATACCTATGACGCAGACATGGGATTGTTTCAGCGTGTCCACGGCATCGCTGCCATAGAGCCTGCGGCTTCCTCCAAAACGAGCGCCATAGCCATTGGTTGAGTTTTCTGAAGCAACAGTCATAGAGAGTCCGAGAGCTTTTCAGCTATTTTCAGGTCAGGAGTTCGGGCGCAGGATTATAATACTGACATCCTCACTTGTCATGAAGCCTGTTGGCCTGGATGTATCTGATGACTGAAGTATTGCGATCTCTGGTGGGGGATATTGGTGGTACCAATGCCCGTTTTGCCCTGGTGAATCCTGACAGTCTGGTGCTGGAAGGCATTCAGATGATGTCGAGTATTGATTATTCCGATCTGGAAGATGCTGTTCGGCTCTATCTTAAAAATCAGGGGGTTGAAACCATTGCCAGGGCCTGTCTTGCTGTTGCAGGCCCGGTCGTGGATGGAAAAGTCAGTTTCACCAACAGTCACTGGAAAATTGATCAGCAACAGTTCAAACAAGATTTCGAACTGGAAGTGATGGCACTGATCAATGATTTTGCCGCGCAGGCTTTGGCGGTCCCCCACCTTCCTGCAAACGAACTCATGTCTGTTGGGCCTGAGCTGGACTTTGATCCCGATGCTGTCAAGCTGGTAATCGGTCCCGGAACCGGTCTGGGGCTTTGTGGATTGATCGAAACGCCTGTGGGTTGGCAAGCTCTGCCCGGAGAAGGAGGCAATGCCGACTTTGCGCCTTCTACTGAAAGAGATATCAGTGTCTGGCGATTTATCCGAAAAGAAGTTGGGGGCTTGCTGGGGGTTGAGAGAATACTTTCTGGCTCAGGTCTGGAATTACTTTATGAAGCGCACTCGAGCCTGGATGGTCGGATGGATAAGCTGCAGGCGGCAGATATCACGGTTCAGGCTCTGGAAGATCAGGATTCTCTCGCTTACGAAGTGCTGGATCACTTTTTTGAGATTCTGGGCAATACCGCCGGGAATGCTGCACTGGTTCTGGGAGCAAGGGGCGGTGTCTATATTGCGGGTGGCATTATCCCGAGAGTGAAAACGCTGTTTGCCAGAGGAACATTCCGGAAAGCCTTTGAGAACAGAGACAAGATGAGAGACTACATGTCAGGCATACCAACATGGCTTATATTGTCTGAAAATCCCGGGTTAACTGGAGCAGCGGCCTATTTGAACTGTTCAGGTCATTATTAAAGTCAGCTGTCTTCTAAAAGTATCCCCAGAGGCTGTGGATAAGTCTGGGATTAACCTTTGGGTGATTTCTCAAACTTCAGGGAAATAACAAACTGCAAATAAGTGGTTAAAAAATGATCAGCGGTTGGTTGAAAGCGCTCACCAGATCAGGCTGCAATAGTCAGCCTGACACCCAGCGCTTTCAGCAGGCGATGTAAGGTATCCCAACAAGGTTGAGCCTTGCCATTGAATGCTTTGTAGAGGCTTTCTCGGTTGAGCCCGGTCTGTCTGGCCAGCTTGGTTACGCCTTTGTGCTTGACCACATCACCCAGGGCGATAATGAACACGGCAGGATCATCGTCTAGTTAGGCTTCGGCCAGGAATTCAGCAATTTCATTGTCCTGCAGCATTTCTACAGGGTTTATATTTGCCCCTGACGGGGCTACGGCTCATATATGTCAGTTGATGTAACTATAGGGTTAGGCTATTCACTTAGGTTAGACATTAAGCCCCACCCACAGCACAAAGACCTAATCTTGTACGCCCTGAACAACCATCTCGTGCAGGGTGTTCACGTTTCGCATTATCTGCCCAGAAGTCCAGCAGCTTCCTTGTATGTGAGAGCAGAGACTTTCCTGCATTCATCAGGGATAAAATGACATTACCAAACAGCCGGGTTCCACTTTTCATCGCCTTATGCGTCGAGATTTCTTCAATGGCTCCACTTTCGTAGAGGTTCGCCTGCGCAGCATGGGCAAGATACCTTTTCAACGTCACAACCACGAAGGACATCAGAATCAGGCTAAACACCAGTGTCGCTGATTTAGTGTTAAAACGATGCCACCCTGAATAGGACTTGATCTCTTTGAAGATAAGCTCTATCTGCCATCGTAGACGATAGGCCTGAAGTACTTCATTCAGGGTGAACTCAACCCGGTTAAGGTTGGTTACAACGAATACCCATTTCAGTCTCCTGTCATTCCAGCGGACAACCAAACGATATGGCCAGGCTTTGAATCCTGGCCATTCTACATCCAGGTCGAGGTATTGATCTTTAGGGAAGCCAGACAACACCTCCTTAAGTTTTTTCCCTTTGTAGCGATTGAGATTTTTGCCATCCTCTCGTACTGCGCTGAGTATCGTCGGGTTGATACTCTGAGGGAAAAAAAAGACACCCATAAATTTGCTTTACCATCCACCTAGTCTATTTTTTCATCCATCACTGATTTTCTACCCAGACAGGTGAGTTCATGGCTCAGGCCCGCAATACTCTGATTGACCCCGGCTCAACGCCTTATTACCACTGCATGGCAAGATGCGTTCGTCAGGCTTACCTCTGTGGAGAGAACCACCTGACTGGCAAGAACTACGAGCATCGCCGCCAGTGGGTGGTGGATAAACTCCGGGAACTGGTTTCAGTCTTTGCTATCGAAGTCTGCGCTTATGCTGTCATGTCGAATCATTATCATGTGGTTTTGCACATCAATCAGTTATCTGCCAGAGGCTGGTCACGAAATGAAGTGCTTCATCGTTGGACGACCTGGTTCAAAGGACCGCTTCTGGTGCAAAGGCATCTGGCCGCTGATAAACTGGGCAGCTCTGAATTGGCCCGTATTGATGAATATGCTGAGGAATACCGGCGTCGTTTAACGGATATCAGCTGGTTTATGCGCTGCCTGAATGAGCATCTTGCTCGTGAGGCCAACAAAGAAGACGAGTGTAAAGGACGCTTCTGGGAAGGTCGCTTTAAAAGCCAGGCATTGCTGGACGAGGCAGCGTTACTGACCTGCATGACCTACGTTGACTTGAATCCGATTCGGGCTGGAAAGGTAGAAACACCGGAAGAGTCAGACTACACGTCGATTCAGGAACGCGTGGAGCAGGTTACACATTCTGAGACTAAAAAACAGCCGCTGACCCTGAAACCTTTTTGTTTGCAGGGCCAGAATACGGACGTTGCCCTTCCCTACCTTCTTCACGACTATCTGGAACTGGTTGACTGGAGTGGCCGCGTTGTCAGAACAGATAAGAAAGGTTCCATCCCGTCGTGTACCCCTCCTATTCTTGAAAGATTGGACATTGATCCGGATGAATGGCTGAAAACCATGCAATGGAATAATCGTTTTTATCGGGCAGTTGGCCGTCTGGAGGCAATGAAAACTTATGCACTTGAAGCCGGACAGAAGTGGCTTCGAGGTTTAAACGCCTGCAGTCGTTTGTACCTGACAGGTTAGCGTAGAAGTCAGTTAAGACGTCAAAGACCCACTCTTTATCCCTCTTCGACTTATCTCGGAATGGATTTGCATTGTCTGAATTATGGCTTGAGCAGCCTCTGTTCGTTGGATGGAGCTGTGTGGTTCGTTGATACGTTACTTGAAGATAGATTTTCTGATCTTTTTTGGGAATATAGTTTTTGAATGTCTTATTTTTTATGGGTGTCTTAGAAGTTTATTTTTTATGGGTGTCTCAGGAGTCTCCTCAGGAGTCTCATTAAGAGTTGTTAGGAGTTGTGTTATTTTTTATGGGTGTCTCAGGAGTCGTTTGAATGTCTTATTTTTTATGGGTGTCTTAGGAGCTTAGGAGTTACCCGATCTACACTCCATTTCGAATGCCCGAAAAAATAAGGCCACATCACTGCAGCCTTATTTTGGTTATAAGAAACAGATTATTATTCAGGTTTTTTTTGCCACACCTTGCTTATCCGTTTGGCATAAACCCCGCCTCTTTGTTTATTTCGGGCTACGGATTAGCCATTACCACCAGGCTTCGAAATGCACGCCGTATGTCCAGCCTTCAGATTCTGCGCCAAAGGTTTTTATGATTTGAGTCGCAGAGGTGCCTGTATCGAAATATCCCAGACCAGCAGCGCTATAACACTCTTCTGCAGAGTAGCTAGCGGTGCACTTGGCGTTTTCATCAGTCTCTGTTGGAAGTTTCCAGTCCTCTTCAATCCCATCCCATTTGGCATAGGTGGCAAATACTCTGATAACGGGTCTGACAAATGCTCCAAATTTTGGATGGAACTGTTGAGCTATAGTAAATTTGGTTACCTGACTATCAAAGCCCTGACCTTTACCACTGTTTAAAGAGCTATCATAAAAGGCATTTTCTACTTTGTCCCAACCCAGCTCAATTGCAGTACTGGTGATTTCAGTCCATTTCCAGATGGGTCTGATACCTGCAGTTATCCAAGTTCTTTTGTCAGGCAAGGAGGGGGGGTCATCGGGCAACCCACTCAGTCTTTGAGCTTCTTCGTCGTATTCGACCTGAGTCCATGCTGCAACGTACATGATGTCCATTTGGTCACTCAGAGAGAACGATCCATGATCAAGTACCCTGAAGAGCTTGTTACCTTTGTACCATTCTGCTGAGACAATATCTCGCCCAGTTGAGCCAACACCTGGACCCGTCATGGCATCACTCGCGTATTGCACTGCAAACTTGTTGAAGCCATCCAGAACCTCCCAAGTCAACTCAGCTGTAAGCATCCATCCGTCTTTATCAAGGGCCTCCTTGTTTTCATACTTGTCAGGAGGGTTTCCCTTCCCGTAGTCAATTCCCAGTTCAAGGCTGAGATTATCCATTAATCTCAAATCCTTGAGTCTGAGATCTATGACATCGGTTTCAACAGCTTGTTTTTCGTAAGACCCACTGCTGTCAAAATATTCAACCTTGGGTGTATGTCTTAGCCAAGCAATATCAAACTTGCCTATGCCTACATCAATATCCTGAATACCTGCTCCAGGGCCAGAAACATCCCAGTAATACCAGTCATTCATATGAACATCATGTCTCTGGTAAAAGCGTTTGCCTGCCCAGAGCATAGCTTCCGGCATACCCTCGATGATATTTCTGGCCTGTAAGTTGACCTCCCTCAGGGCAAATTCATTGTTGCCGTAATAATCGTCACCCATTCCGGGCATTTCCCAGTCATTGTTTTGGAAAACCTTATAGGCGACATTGGTATCCAACTTGAAAGATGTGTTGTTATCATTAGACAACTCAGCACCAAGCTTCAGCTCGGTATAAGTCTCACACTCATTTCCCAGACGATACTTTGCGGGTGCTCCAGCCGCTTTGAAGCAGGCCTGATCTCCTCCTTCTGCTGAACGACCTACGCCAGAGCGGGCATAGCCGTGAAAATCAACATTAACTTCTTCAAAGGCCCAGGAAAGTGCAGGGAGGGAAGCGAGAGAAATAACCCCAATACTGCGACCCAGAGCAGACAGAGTACTCTGTATCTGAATCATTGCTATTTACCTTGTGTGTGTACGACGGTCGACCAGAGCTAACCGTTGGCTGAGCTGCTCTGGCCTGTTGCCATGAAGATGCGGTTTCTCAAGATCTTGAAGCCATTTCATATTCATGGCGGCTTGAGCAAATAAACCGAATGACTTTGAGAATTATGCTTTCGGCATACCCGTAAAAAATCTAGACCAGAGATTCACAATCAGCAAAGTAAATGGGAAAAAATAGCAGATAATAGAGTTTTTTATCCTGTCCAACCCAAATGCGACTATGTTTGCAGACAGGCTCCCAGAGCCTGTGCAGCCATACTGTTACTGATAGTGAAAAAATGCTGCAATTTTTTGTTGATCGTGAATTCAGGTATACAGTTTATGAGTTTGTTGAGAGGTATCAGAATAATTGGCAATGTAAGTGGCCGAATTAAAGGGGCATTAATAAGAAGATCTTGTAAACGACGGGATGTGTCTGGAGTGCGAAAAAAAAAGTTTCTTTCATTGTGTGTTTTTGTCCCCATGATAGTTCTGACGGGTTGTTCTCATTTTAATAACCGGGAAGAAGTAGATTTTCAGCCAGACTCAGAAGGCAAAGTATATAACTCGGTTAAACATATTGCGTGTCAGCCACTGAGGCATCCTGCCGACAAAAAACAGGCTCGTATTGTCGTTAACGAGTTTACTTCAAGGCTGAAACAATCCACCGGAGAGACTCCGGTTCTGGCTTTCAGTCTGCCGCCAACGGGCAGTCATAAAGTGACTGTAAACAGCTATGTTGTCAGGGAGGGCGATAAGCAACAGCTCTTCTACCCGGCCATTGCGCTTCTGGATCAGTCAAACAACATCATAGCCAGGATACCTGAAAGTCAGATCAAGTATAAAAAACCCGGGTTTACCAGCCCTGAAAGTATTGAAGCCCAATTCGTCATCGATAATGACAGACGCTCCAATGAGCAGGCTGTTTGTATGCTCATATACACCACCGATGAACTGAGGAAAGGGAAAACGGGTTTGATGAATGAGGCCAAGGCATATGCCAAAGCTTACGGTGTTGTAGCTCCGCCGGTTCCAGATCCTCTAGCAATTCATGGCAATACAGGGCATCTGGCCATCGGTATAAAAAGTTCAGAGGTGGCTCTTGCTTCAACGGCCATTGTTCCTGAAGCTGCTACTGCTGTGGCACTTCCAAATGCGGTACGGGACCCTTTTACAAAAGAAGTTGTGCAGCATTATGTTGATGCTGTTAATAAGGCCTTTAAGTCATGCAATTTTGGCTGGGCTATCGTCAAAAGGGGGGAGTTGGGGAACACTTTCAGGGATACGAAGGAGTACTTTGTCGAGCAGTATGGTAAACCCGTTGATAAACTGAATGCCCCCAAAACTCCCGATGCTGTAGACGGTTATGGCGGGGAAGTCCTGTATCACTACCAATTGCAGATATACGAGCACCTGAAGGCCGGTCAGGGAGCTGCGGCATTGAAGGTCATTGATCAGATCAAGGCTGCCTTGGATGAAGTGGATAAGCTGTTTGATTATTAATCTTCCAAGAGTGTCTGCCTGAGCTTGTCAACGTTTCGACAGGCTCAGAACGGATGGGGTGTGCATTTATTCTATCGGACAGTGGCGAGAATCTTGGCATATCTATAAATAGCCCTAAATTTGTACAAAATGTTGTTCAATTAATTGTTCAGGAAATACCACTATGAATGTAATCTCTTATTCTGAGGCCAGAAATAATCTGAAGTCGCTGCTTGATCAGGTGGCTGAAAATGCTAACCATACTATTATCCACCGCCGGGAAGGTGAGGCTGCCGTGATCATGTCACTGGACAGCTACAACAACCTGATGGAAAATCTTCACTTAATGTCATCTTCGAACAACATAAAACATTTGAATGAATCTATTGCTCAAATTGAGGCAGGTCAGGTTACAGAGAAAGGCTTGATTGATGACGAGGCATAAAAGGTTGATATGTTGGTCAGAAAAAGCCTGGAGTGATTATCTTTACTGGCAGGAACATGACAAAAAAATACTAGGGCGTATTAATAAGCTCATTACTGAAGGCTTGCGTGATCCATTTTCCGGAACAGGAAAGCCCGAGCCACTGAGGGGTAACTGGCAGGGCTATTGGTCACGTCGAATCACGGATGAGCACCGCCAGATTTATAAGGCGACAGACAAACAGTCAAATAAAATTGCAACAATCGCAAAATCAATTACGCTAGACACAAGATAAATCATTAAAAGGTGAATTTATCTTGTGGGTTTCAGCTACAAAGCTCGCTAAGATTGAAGGCGTAACCAGCCAAACTATAAGGCGCAAGATCGAAAGCGGTCACTACGAAAAAGTGAAGCAAACCAGTGATGGTCACTTCCGCATATTCATTAACCCGCAAAGGAAGATATGCTATGCAAGAGTTAGTTCTGGAAAGCAAAAACCCAGCATTGACATGCAAAAGCGTATCTTACTCCAAAAGCACCCTGACGCAGAATTTATCAGCGACATTGCCAGTGTTTTCAACTTTAAGCGAAAAGGACTGCAAACCATTCTGGAATCAGCGGTGTGCGGAAATCCAACCCATATTGTGGTTGCCACAAAAGATCGCCTTGCCCGATCAGGATTTGAACTTGTCAAGTGGCTTGTTGAATTATCGGGAGGACAAATCGAAGTTTTGGATGACCCGGATAACGCCAGTGAGTCATTCGACACCCAAGAGCTTATCGGTTTCATTACCTCATTCTGCAATAGCCACTACGGGAAGCGATCTGCTAAAAGACGCAAAGAGAGTAGCGTCAAAAAAGGTCAGGTTTTACCCAGAGAATGAGCAAGCCTATCACGATGCCCTGATACTCTATCGCAGGTCGTACAACCTTGCTGTTGAGCGTTTCCGCAACGATGACTATAAAGATGCCAGCGGAAAATTCATCAACATGCGACCTGCCATTAAAGCTCAAGTGAAGCAAGAGCAAAAAGAAAGTGGCAGGGCTTATAACTCGCTTGTTTCTGATAATGGAACACTGGCGGCAGCGACCACATTCAAAGCGGTCTGCGAGCACAACAAGAAGCTCAAGGGAGCTAAAGAGAGCTTTGCAGAAATCAGTTTCAAAAGCCGCAAAGGTAGCAGGCACTCATTCTCTATTGACCGTTTGCCAAAGGGATTAAATCCCTGCGTACAGGCCCTTGGCAAGATTCACCTGACAGAGGATGTGCCAGCAGAAGCGATTGGTAAATCTTGTGTCGTAACCTACGACAAAGGTCGCTGGTTCATTCAGGTTCAACAATATATTGAGCTAAATCCCGAAATCCAAGGGAAGGTTAGATGCGTTGGAGTTGACCCCGGAGTTCGCACCTTTGCCACGTGCTACAGCGAAAAAGAGGCATTGATAGCGGGTGATAACGTTGCAAAAACAAAGCTGTTCCCACTGATGAAACAAGTGGACAGCTTGATCAGTCAAAAGCAAAAAATCCTGAACACGCAGAAAGGCGTTAAGTTCCCCGACATGCCCCAGTGGGCAAGAGATCGGATTATTCATTTCAACAGGGAAATTGACCGGCTGAAATGCAAAAAGGATGACATTGTTCTTGATCTGCATAACCGGCTGGCGTTCGAGTTGGTGTCGAACTACGACGTTGTATTTTTGCCAACCTTTGAGACAAGAGGTATGGTCACACGCAAAGATAAGAAGGTTCGCACCATTCGCCGTAACACCTGCCGCCAGATGCTTGACCTCAATCACTACCAATTCAAAAAGCGGCTTAAGTGGTACGCAAAAAAGTATGGAAAGCATGTGGTTGATTGCAACGAAGCCTATACATCCAAGACTCGATCATGGAGCGGGACCATTGACGAAAAATTAGGTTCTTCCAAGGTTATTAAGGGTGAGGGCTTCATCGTTGATTGTGATATCAACGGTGCCAGAAATGTCTTTCTTAAGTGTTTAACAAGGTAGCTTGAACCTTATCCATAACAGCGAGTGTTGCGCTCGTTGCGGATTTAATCAAGAGTTAATACTTGCAGCCTGTCGTTTCCACTATTAAAGCGGCCGCATTCTGTTTTGCACTTTGATGGCGTTAAACTTAACCGCTCTTTCTAATCACCGTCATGTTGTTAAAAAACGACCGATTGGATTCATCAGCAAAAATATTCTCCAGAGTATCGGTCAACTTCCTGCGCCAGTTTGGATACTCTTCGCTGGTCCCGGGAATATTCACCGGGGAATCAATTTGCAAAACCTCTTCCAGCTGAATCACAGTGATTTTTGAGGCTGTTTTAGCCAGGTAATAATGCACTTTTTCCATTAAGTCCCTTGAGTATCCCATGGTGGAAATATCGTGTGGGTTCATGCCTTCAGGAAACTCATGGATGCTCGAAAGTGTTTTCAGTAAAGCCAATTTTTCTCTATGCCTTGCCTCTTTCTCCTGCAGAGCCCGGTCGTGATCATAAATGCCCAGTTGCAGACGCAAATCCAGATCCAGACAATTCCACCAGGCCTTCAGAGGGGGAATGTCATGGTTGCTGATACAGGTCAAAGCCATGGGTTTATAGTCCAGAGGTGGCGTAAAATGATCACCCAGGCATTCAAAAAGAACCACTTCATTGGAGTAGAACAGAGCCGGTGGCAAAGTGGCCTGAATTTCAGGCGGAACTGTCCCGAGGTCTTCTCCGAATACCAGACACTGACGACGATGGCTCTCCAGTTTGATAATGCCCAGCAAGTCGTCAAGGGGATAATAGACATAGGCGCCATAATCAGCCGTTTTGCCCTTGGGGCACCACCAGAGCCTTAGCAGCCCCATGACGTGATCAATTCTCAAAGCTCCGCAATGGCTCATATTAGCCTGAACCATTTCAATAAAGGGCTGGTACTGCTGAGCCTTTAGCACCCGGGGATTAAAGGGAGGCAAACCCCAGTTCTGTCCCTGGGGAGCTACACCATCCGGGGGCGCACCAACGCCTGTATCCAGACAATACAGGCTGCGATGACTCCAGACATCAGAGCCGCCACTGTCCACACCTACGGCCAAATCACGATAGATGCCCACCAGCATACCGGCTTCAATGGCCGCTTCCTGGGCTTTGGCCAGCTGATCTTCAGCCAGCCACTGTAAGTACATATAGTATTGAATGCGCTTTCGGTTATTGCTGGCAAAGGCTTTAACGGCACTGGATTCCGGATTTTGGAACAAAGGCTCCCAGCATGGCCATCCCCAGTTATTGATGTCCAGCTTTTTGTAATGCTCATAAATAGCTTCATAGAGGGCGTGTTGCTCCAGAGCCGGGCCACGGTTTCTGCAAAAATCCAGAAAAGCTTTTCCCCTTGAGCTTTCGGGGTTCAGGTGTTGTTGATAGAAGTGTTCAAACAGTGAGTTTAGAAAACCAAACTTCAACCATGCTACCAGGCTGTAGTCTACGTATTCCTGATCTCTTGCCCGTTGCAGTTGTTCTTTGAACTCTGGCTCTTCAAATCGCTTCCGGGCTTCGTCACATTCCCTGAAGTCCGGCACAGCTGTGATATCGATATACAAGGGATTAATAAAGGTTCGACTCGATGGGCTGTAGGGGCTGGCATGAAGGGGGTTGGCAGGGTAAAGGGCATGAATAGGATTCAGACCAATAACATCTGCGCCCTGTTCTGCCAGTTGAGTCGCCAACTGACTCAGGCTTGAAAAGTCACCCATACCCCAATCATGACGAGTTCGGAGTGTGTAAAGTTGAATTGCACTGCCCCATATCTTATTTCCACTACCCAGTCTTTCAGGTTCGTAGCAGGTTTCAGGAGCAATAATTATCAGTGCACTGTCTTGCGTATTGTTACTCTGCAGCGAGAGCCGATGGTAGCCAAGGGGTAAAGTTTCCGGCAATTTGAACGTCAGGTGATGATAGGTTTTACCCCCAAAAGTGCAACTTTCCTCTATAGGCATATCGTCAGTATTCAGATTCAGTGAGTGGTGGCCAGCGGTTTCCAGTATTATTTCGCCTTTGAACAGATGACCCAGCTGTTGATCTTCAAGGTGCAGACTGACCTGATAGGTTTGTCCCTGTGTGAAGACTAAAACGGGATGCAAAAGTTGCTGCCACCTCTGCTGTTCAATGTCTGTAATCGCCTGTTTTATCGCGTCGTCAGACTTAACGTTCAATCCCATGGCGGCGAGAATCGGCAGTTTGTATTCGATGGGGACGCTGACAGGCTCACCCGCCCAGTCACTGTATTCTCCAGAAACGCGATAGTACCCGGCCAGCTGTTCAATCAGATCAGGATCAGACATAACGCTCTCTCTTATCAGTCGTGGGCCGGCGCCTGGGTGCGAGGAAAAGCCTTGCCCTCAGCATTGAAGAGGTGACAAAACTGAACCGGAAGCTCAATTTTCATCTTGCTGCCTGCATCACGTTTTTTTGAGTCTTCTACCCGGACAATAAAGTTTTCTCGAATGGTATCGTGGCTCATGTATATGTAAGATTCGGCGCCCAGACGCTCCAGCGTTTCAACCTTGCCTTCGACAGCGTTGCCATTATCCGTTTCTGCCAGAGCATCTTCGGGCCGAATACCCAGCACGACCCTGTCACCCTTTTTGGCACCCTGGCAGTCAACATTTGTCCGGAGTATTTCACCGGTGGTTAATTTGACTAGGGTTTCGCTGTTGCCGGTCTCTTCAATAAAACCGTCAAAGAAATTCATTTTGGGTGAACCGATAAATCCGGCAACGAACAGGTTGGCGGGTTGGTGATAAAGCTCCAATGGCTTGCCAACCTGCTCCAGGTTAGTTTTTGCCCCTTGAGCCAGAGGACTCAGGACAACAATCTGATCCGCCAGAGTCATGGCTTCAATCTGGTCATGGGTGACATAGATAGACGTTGTTTGCAGACGGTTGTGGAGTCGGGCTATTTCCTGCCGCATCTGAACCCGAAGCGCGACATCGAGATTGGACAGCGGCTCATCAAACAAAAAGACCCTTGGCTGCTGCACAATGGAGCGGCCGATAGCCACCCTTTGTCGTTGACCTCCGGACATGGCTTTTGGCTTTCGATCCAGCAGGGCTTCCAGTTGGAGAATACGGGCGGCTTCTTCAACCCGGCTTTTGATTAATGATTTATCGGCTCTTGCCAGCTTCAGACCAAAGGCCATATTTTCAGCCACCGACATGTGTGGGTAGAGAGCGTAAGACTGGAAGACCATGCCTACCCTGCGCTCGTTCGGTGGCCAGTCATTCACCTGCTCTCCGGCAATGAACATTTTGCCTTCAGTGATATCTTCAAGGCCACAGACCATTCGAAGCAGAGTGGACTTACCGCAGCCAGAAGGCCCGATAAACGCAATGAATTCACCTTCTGCAATGTTCAGGTTGATATTCCTGAGAACCCAGGTCTTACCCTGGTCATAGCTTTTGGAAATATTGACAAGCTTAACTTCAGCCATAAGGTTTTCCGTTTTTTATACGCTGAACCCGCCAGGAGCCTGTCGGACTTGATCGTCCGTTGCGAGTATTGCGAGAAATTGAGGATGAAAATTTCTGCTTCTGAGGAGAATAGTGGGGCTATTTGACGAAAAAGCAGGAATTTTTAGACCAATTTATCGCAACCGCACGACTGCATGGACGCAGGAGCTAGAGCAACTCAGGAGCAGTTGCCGCGTAGCACAGCCTCAAGTCCGAAAGGCTCCTAACCTTTGACACCACCTGAAGTCAGACCACCGACAATCCAGCGCTGGCACAACAGGAAAATAATAGAGATGGGCAGACCTGACAGAACGGCTGCCGCAGCAAAGTCGCCCCAGAGATAATTCTGTGGATTCAGATATTGTCTGGAGCCAACCGCCAGCGTCAGGTTATCCATACTTTGCAAAAGCACTGAAGCCACGGGATATTCAGCAATATTGGTAATGAAGGCCAGAATAAAGACCACCGCCAGAATGGGTGTCGACAGCGGCAGCAATACAAAACGAAACGCCTGCCAGGGCGTTGCTCCGTCAATCGCTGCAGCTTCTTCAAGGGATGAGTCAATGGTTTCGAAGTAACCCTTGATCAACCAGATGTGCAGGGCCAGACCACCCAGATAAGCGACAGTTACCGAACCCAGTGTGTCCAGTCCTAACCAGGGAACATAGTTACCGATCTGCTCAAACAGGGAGTATATGGCAACCAGTGCCAGTACCGCTGGAAACATTTGCAGAATCATCATGGTGGTAAGCAAGGATTCCTTGAATCGGAATCTCAGTCTGGCGAATGCGTAGGCGCCCGTGGTTGATAGCAGCAGGATCAGCACCGTGGAAATAAACGCTACTTTGATAGAGTTCCATAACCAGAGAAGAACAGGGAAGGGAGAATGGGTGATGGAGCCATCGGCATTTTCCCAGGGAATACCCAAAGCCAGATACCAGTGTTCCAGACTGGGATTACTGGGTATCAGGTCACCGGTAGCAAAGTTACCGGAACGAAAAGACACTGAAATAATCATCAGGAAGGGAAACATGATCAGGCAGAGAAAGAGAATCATAAAAATTCTGGCGGACCACACCCGGTATTTCAGGTTTTTTGACTGTACCATCATAGTCGTTCACTCCATTACCTGTTTAGTCGCTTTCAGGTTCACCCAGGCTATGATGCCCACCATGATGAAGATGAAGGTGGCTATGGCAGAAGCCAGGCCGTAATCCTGACCGTACTGGCCAAATGCGATCCGGAAGGTATAGCTCACCAGAATGTCGGTGGCACCTGCCGGAGTGCTGGCACCAATGATATTGGGAGCACCGTCAGTCAGTAGTGCAATCAGAACCAGGTTGTTGAAGTTGAATGCAAAGCTGGCGATCAACAGCGGTGTCAGTGGCTTTATGATCATGGGTAAAGTGATGTTAAAGAAGTTCTGGATGGGGGAGGCGCCGTCTATTGCTGAAGCTTCATAAAGAGTATCTGGAATAGACTTCAACAGGCCAATGGCAAGAATCATCATGTAGGGATAACCCAGCCAGGTATTAACGATCAGGACCATGGTTTTTGCCAGATACTCATTGCTGAACCATTCGGGTTGAACCCCAAAGAGCATGTTTAGCAGCATATTGATCTCACCAAAATTCTGATTAAACAGGCCCCTGAAGATCAAAATAGAAATGAAGGCCGGAACTGCATAAGGAAGAATTAACAGCAGTCGGTATAAGTTATTGCCTTTCAGGGGTTCCCACTGCACCAGGCAGGCCATCAGCAAACCTACAGTCAAGGTGAAGAGTACCGAGAGAGCTGCAAATACCAAGGTCCAGAGGAAAATCTGTAAAAAAGGGCCCTGGATTCCGGGATCTTTGAGCACCCGAACAAAATTATCCCAGCCATTATAGACGACAAAGCCCGGTCTTACCTGCTTGCCCGCTGAATCAGGCTGCCCTTCAGGCACTTCGATATAATAGCCCGTTGTATGATCAGGCTTTAGCAGGTTGCCATTACGCGTGTCCTGCAGAGTGTCATTACCAATGTCACGATAAATTTTTGACATGGGACCAAATTTTCTCAGGCTGGTCATTGTCAGCTCAGTATTGTCAGGCAGTTCTACGTCCAGTTTTTTGAGGGTACTCCGAAGCTTTATGGTCTCCTTGAGGGGGAGTTCATTGCCCCCAGGAAGGTCCGGTGACAAGTCAGCTTTCAATGGCGTTGGAATGACGGTTTCGTTGAACGGCTGGCTTATAAGGTACTTGTCTGTTTCCTTCTTACTGATAAATAGAACCCGGTACTCAGCCCCCTGCTGATAAACCCTGAAATGGTAGGACTCACCCTCTGTTTTATAGGTTTTGCCCAGATGCAGGATTTTTACTCGCTCGATGGATAAAAGGTGGCTGGAACTGTAATTTGTGAATGCGACATATACCGTATAGATCAGGGGGAAAACTATAAATATCGATACACCCAGAATTGCAGGGAAAACATATCGGTAGTTGTAGCCGTCAGTGCTGATGAACACCCAGGTGCCGACGCAGACAATCAGCAGAATGATCAGGGCAAAAGCAAACTCTCCCTGAAAGTACATCAGGGCCACGCCGTAGAGCAGCACAAGGTCAATCATGCCAATCAACCCACATACGAACCACGTTAATGGGCTCTTTGCTTTCTGATCAGCCTCCATAAAGTCGACTCCTGGAGCAGATTTAGCTCACACATTCTGATCCGGTGGGCTTGAAACTGCATGAATCACTCTCGAAATCACTTGTCGTATTTCACCGCGTTGAGATAAGTAAAAGGGGATCTAGTCAGCCTAGTTGACAATCTGCCTGGCTGCTTCATTAAGCGCATTCTTATAGTCCTGTCTACCGGAGGTAATGTTCAGCAGAGCAGACTCCATGGCTGACCAGAATTTGCCCATTTCCGGTACATTGGGCATGAGCAAGCCGTTGACGGCATTTTCGTAGGTAACCTTGATGCGAGGATCTTTTTCCAGTTCCTTCATGTAGCTTTTGTTGACCACAGCACCCAGTGGAACATCGCTGTTCATAGTACGAAGACCGTCGTCTGTTAGCAGGTAGTTTTCAAGAAACTCTTTTGACAGGGCTTTATTAGGACTGGCACTGTTCAAGGTGGCTCCCCAGACGCCAACAAATGCTTTGGAACGCTGGCCATTGATGCTGGGCAAAGCGGCCACACCATAATTCAGATCTTTGCCGTCGATTTTGGTTTTGTCCAGGTTTGACCAGGCCCAGGGGCCGGTAATCATCATGGCTGACTGGCCCTTGTTGAAGCTGGATTCCATAACACCATAATCAACGCCTCTGGGCATAACGCCCTTGTCAATCAGCTCGGTCAGCATTTTGGCACCGGCCATGGCTCCGGCGTTATTGACTCCGGTGTCTTTAACATCATAACCAGTCGGTGTTCTTTTGAAGACATAGCCGCCATCTGCAGCAAGCATCGGCATAGTGAAGTAAGGCTGGATCTGATCCCACATAATGGTAGTAACTTTGCGTTTGGCCAGTTTGTCTTTAAGAGGAAACATTTCCTCAAATGAGCCGGGAGGGTTTGGCAACAGATCCTTGTTGTAGATCAGGCTGATGGCCTCCATAGAGACAGGGTAACCATAGATCTTGCCGTTAACCGTCATCGCCTGCCAGCCCAGATCGTCAATCTTGCTTTTGAAATCCGGAGCTGGATTTACAGGGGAAAGAAGACCGCTCTGGGCCCATTCACCGTATCGGTCATGGGCCCAGAAGAGAATGTCTGGTCCACCACCGGACGCTGCAGACTGTTGAAAACGATCAGTAATGTTTTCCGGAATCTCAACTTTAACCTTGATGCCGGTGTCTTCCTCAAACTCCTTGCCGACTTCCCGGATACCGTTGTAGGCCTTGTCACCGCCTACCCAGATCACCAGTTCATCATCCTGGAAGGAGAAGGCCTGGAAAGGGCTGAGAGCAGTCCCGAGAGTGATTGCAGCTGCAGCTATGGTTTTGCCAAGTGGAGTACCCAGTAATCTGATCATCAGTCAACGGCTCCTGATCAATTTAGCTGTTCAGTTAAAGCGCAGCGGTCATTTTCAGTGATAAACCGCAGGCACGTTCTGTAGGACAAGCTTCATACGCAACCGGACGTGGACCTCTCCGGTCAGTCTACTGTTGATTCCTTTAAATGGCTTGAAAGTTCGGTCGAGAATGAAGATTCGCCTTCACAGACAGACCCATCAGGTTGCTGTCTGAGACGAAAGAAAAACTTATTCAATAATAGCGGCAGAATCGGAAGGCAATGATGATGTGGAGAATAATTTTTTATCAAGGCAACGTTTTTTTCATAATTTTCTAAAAAAGCAATTTAATATTATTTTTGCAAATTAAATCAAAATATACGGCGATAGATAATTAATTGAAGCGGGAACAGGACGTCCTGTTTATCTCGTTCTGACGCTGGAGACGGGGAACCGGGGTTTTACCGGTCGGTCCGAGATGCCTGTGGATATCTGCAAATCATCCTCACGGAATGCTTTGGAAAGTCACCGCAAGGTTGGGTGCTAATCGGGGTGACTCTTTCCTATGTTCCGTGTCGGAATGCATACACCTCAAAAACCGGGCTTTAAAACCTGAGATAAGGTATAGGTTCCCTCGCTGGGTGCCACAGGGCACGACAGCATGGGAACCTGAGTTTTGCGACAGCCGCTCCAGCATAGGCGAGGTACATCATTGTCGACGGTTAAGGCGCTCTTTTACTCTGGCAACTAGACTATCAAAATCCTCTGAAGGTTCTGGATCTTCTGAGTCAGCTTTTATTGTAATGATGCCTGTTGGAAGTATGTCATCAGCAGTCTTGTTTTGTGCAAGAAATGCTTCTAATTCATTTTCTGAAATCAGTGTCTGCAACCACTCTACAGGTTCTATTTGACTACCTCCGGACCACGGATCATGAATGACTAATTTATCACCCATAATGCCTATTAACAGGGCGTAATGACCATAGAAGCAATTTTCTCGATATTTGAGAAGAATAGGTGTCTCGGCGATGAGTTCAGTTAAAGACTCAACGAATGCTTCTTGAGTGTAAGAAGAATCAGGAAATTGCAACTCAGATAATTTGAAATTTGAACGAATAGTCTCTTCGTAAAATTCTTCTAAGGGGAATCCTTTAAATATACTTCTCGGGTTAGTAGAAAGTGATTCAACTTTTTTTGAATTTATACTGGTAACAAATAATGGCTTGTCACCATAAAACCTTCTGAGCATTTCTACACAGGCATCACCACAGAGATTAACATGCCCTTGATGAATGTACTTAACAGGATGAATGTGACTTTTGAGCTCTACACTCCTTCCTTTGAACTTTTTCTGTTCAGCTTCTAATTTTGTTGTGTCATTAGTAGCATTAAAACCCCAAATTGTTCCGAGCGGTCCTCTTAGTTTCATACTTTATCCATTTTTTAGTTATCGAATTTTCAGAGGGTGTCGCAAAACTCTGGTTACCATGCTTTCAGGCCCTGTAACTCGCCGCGTGGGGGGTGTTCCTTTTTTCGCTTCTTCTTGTCAGGTGTTTTATTCAGTGACTGAAGTGAGGGAGGTAAATCTCTTTTGTTTTCAATACTGGGCATTGCGAATTCCTTTTCATGGGTTTTTTCTATTACTAGTTGTATAGCAAAAACCTATGCACGGGACAAATTGCAGAATGGAATGGACCGGGAAGCGATTCCCGCCATAATACTTAAAATGACTGCGGGGGAAAAATCCGGCTTTATGCCACAGAGGTGGTCTACCCCTTTTTACCGCTGCTATTCTAAAAACCTATTCAGTATTTTCTTTGGCACCAGCATTTCCCGTTCTCTCGGGAAGCCATTGTTGTTAAAGTAGCGACGCTTCTCGCTGACCACAGCAATACCCCGCTCCTTCAGCACTTCTCGATTCCCGCCTTCGCGGGAATGACGACCTCAGAGCGTCGGAACCAGAGTTTTGCGATACCCTCTCCCTATGGGGGGGTATATTTTTTAGAGTCACTGGCTGGCGAAAAGTTCCGCCAGGTTGCTGCTGTCTGAAGTTGCATTTCATGGTGGGATCAATGGATTTTACAGGCCCACTCTGCTGGCGCGCTTTGTGCGTCAAGTTTCGCTATCTTCTTAGGCACCAGCATTTCCTTTTCTCTCGGGAAACTATTGTTGTTAAAGTAGCGACGCTTCTCGCTGACCACAGCAATACCCCGCTCCTTCAGCACTTCTCGGGCATCCTCCGAATGCAGTGTTTCCTGCGTCAAGGTGCCCGGATTCATCCGTATACCTTCGTTCTTCAGCCGCTGCACCTCTTGCTCTATTGCCTGTTGTGTGGCCGGGCTCAGCAGCGACGGGTCATGTTCGTACTGCATCTTTTCCAACAGCGTCATTCCGGCCGGAATCGTCACCTGTCCCAGATCATACCCGCTGTTGTGAATGCCATAAGTGATCCCTTTGTTCTGATCGGCCCTGCAGGCTTTGTGGCTGGGGTCTGAACAGACAATAATTCCAGCCTCCTGAGCGATTTTGCGCCGGACATTGTCATCAATAAACTGGTTCATTCTCTGCACTGGCTCTGTGGTCCATTCAAAGTTTTCAAAGATCTTTGAGCCATTGTCGAGCAGGCCGTAGACTTGGGTGTAGTTTTTTTTGCGCTGATCCAGAAGTGACCCGGTTACCCGCGCCAGATCAGCCGCACCGTGCATGGCGGCTTCCAGATGGCGTTGGAATTCACTTTTGTTGTCAGGCTCGGAGCTAAACTCTTCGGTCAGCTGCCAGGGTAAGTCAAGACGGTTTGCGTCAAAACCCAGAGGTCGAGTCACCGTTAATCCGGGAAAATCAGCCCCAACCCCGCAACCACGGATAACATCCATTCGATCCGCAAAGCGTAATATGCGCAAATACCATCGCACTGGCTCAGACAGGTTCTGCTCCTCTTCACCCTTAACATCGTTTTCCTTGCTGACTATCGCCTTTGCCATATCAGCCAGCAGCTTTTCAGGGTAGTGTCCGGCCAGGTCCCGTTTGAAATATTCAGCTGAACTTGATTCTTCCACTGATTTGTCGACATCTTCGGCTGTCGCATCATGGTAGATAATCGCCAGAGAAAGGAGTTCTTTTTCTTGCGGGCGCAAGAAACGTTGCTGAAATTTCTCCAGCAACTCCATATACCAAAGCCCATTATTCCTGGCCCGCAGGACGTGACTGCAGCTGTGCAGTGGTTTCCACACGGTTGGCATGGTCTGTTTGACAAGGCACTGGATTACCCGCTCTGGTCCCGGACGGCGGTAGTAATGTTGCAATACCTTCAGGATGGTTTTTTCATTATCGCCGACATTGTCAGGCAGGACTGGTGGTGTGCTGAACGCGTCCACTACAAACTGTAATGCCGCTGGTAGCTCGGTTGCCAATGGTGTTGCCGATGCGCCGGTATCGTTCAGGCCGAGAGATTGTTTCAGGTCCTTAACTTCCCGCTGAGCCTGCCGGACATGCTCTGGCCAATTCTGGTAGAAAGGATATTTTTCCCGTTGAGCCCGAAGGTTTTCAAGCCATTTGATATAATCATCCAGGGATAAATCATCAATAATCTTCTCTCCATTTTCATATCCGCTTGCATGATGGACTTTAAGGCGATTCAGAACGTCATTGTCCAGAGAAACTCCGTAATGAAACAGCGCCAGTAAAAGGGACTGGAGGGTGTTGAGAGTTGGAGGATTAAAGTTAACCACATGGTGTATTATTAACTTTTCCAGAAAGCTTTGCCGCTGCTGTTGGGTGGTTTCCCGGCAGATTCGGTCAAATTCAATGACGTTTCCCGGGCAACCGGTTAAAGGTAGTCTCCGGAGATGATTCAGGGTCAGAAAATCAAATGGAGCAAAGGCAGGCAAAACATAGTTCATAATGCTCAGTGGCATTAATGCATGCATGCAATCATCCATATTGAAAATGGGTGGAAAATTCTTTTCCAGTCTTGCACCGCTCTGCAGAAGCAGCCGACATAAGCGGCAGGCTTCGTCCGCCTGTTTCTGGATTTGCTTGTGCTTTGGCCGGTCGTTTCTGATCAATTCGGAAACCAGTAACATTCCAAGTAAAGATTCAACACGTCCTTCATGAGGAAAAAACTGGTGAATTGGCAAGCCACTTTGTTCCAATTCCAGAAGCCTCTCACAACTGTAATGACGGGGATCACTTACCAGCTTGATGGCTTCTTGCAGTAGGTGCATGGCATCTGGGTCAGCTGAGATAGTTGATTCCGAACTCAGTGCTTTTGCCCGCAAAGGCATTGGCAGCAAATTCAGCATGGCTCTCAAATGCTCTGGAGATAAGCCCTGTGAGAACGCAAAATCATTCAGAGAATTCTCATTGCTGGCCAGGTGCGGACTTTCCAGCTCATCATCAAAACAGACCTCTACAGAACCTGTGCGGTGGCAATAAACCACCAGAGGCAAGGAGCCAAGGTTCAGTAAAGTTTCACACTGATTCTTATGCCAAAGGATATCGGAAATATTTATTTGTGCGTCCTTGTACACGCAAAAGCATTTAACGTCTTCCATCTGGTAGTTGGTGAGTACCAGTTCAGGGTAATTTTGAAAGTGGGATTTATCGCCGGGTTTCAACTTTGGTAAACTGAATGTTCCGTCTTTTTGCAGATGTCCCGAGGTGAAACGAGGATAAACTCCCCAGACAACTTTATTGGTGCGCTCAAGAAGTGCGTCGTGCAGTGATTGCAGGTCAGGCAGTTGTTTTACAAGCCATTTATCCGCATTATAGCCCTTCTGCACAAAAAAGGTATCGGCATCGCGTTTGTAGACGTACAGGCATTGGGGGTTAACAATGCCTGGCATCCATTTACCGAAACCATCTGATATGGGCTCAGTAGGCATCATCTTCCCCGGCAGAGCGAGGGTGAAGGGTCTTGGTGCTCCCTTACCCGAAAAGTAATCTTTTTCTTTGGTGTATTGAATTCGCCGAAACGCCAGGCGTCCACTGGCGGCAGCTTCCTTCAGCTCCTGTCGCTCAGACTCTCTGGAATCATGGGGTCGCAGCCTGCTGGTTGGTTCGCAGACTGTCCATTGGCCAGAGGCCGTTGGCGACTGGGTGTCTAACTTTGCTCGCTTTGATTGAGGGCGAGGATAAAGGCTCGCAGAGGTCCCCACTGCATGGGAAACATTCATGGTCATACTCCTGTAAAACTTACTGCTTCCCCACGAGGGTGTCGCAAAACTCTCTCCAGCCATGGAACGAGTTGACTCCCGTCATTCCCGGTTTCATTCTCGTCGTTCCCGACTTCATTCTCGTCATTCCCGACTTCATTCTCGTCATTCCCGACTTCATTCTCGTCATTCCCGACTTCATTCTCGTCATTCCCGACTTCATTCTCGTCATTCCCGCGAAGGCGGGAATCCACACTGACTCACCGCCATAACCCTACTGCCCGGTGCCCCCCTGGCCTTGTCATCCCCGAGAAGGCAGAGATCCACCTTTGGCGCTGGATTCCCGCCTTCGCGGGAATGACGACCTCAGAGCATGGGAACGAGCTGTTGGAGTTTTGCGACACCCTCTCCCTATGGGGCGCTTGTATTTTTTTAGAGTCACTGGCTGGCGAAAAGTTCCGCCAGGTTGCTGCTGTTTGAAGTTGCATTTCACAGCCAGATCAAAGGATTTTACAGGTCTACTCTGCCGACGCGCTCTGAGCATCAGGCTTCGCTATCTTCTTTGGCACCAGCATTTCCCGTTCTCTCGGGAAGCCATCGTTGGTAAAGTAGGGGCGCTTCTCGCTGACCACGGCAATACCCCGTTGTTTCAGCACCTTTTGGGCTTGCTCCGAAGTCAGCGTTTTTTGCGTCAAGGTGCCGAGATTCATCCGAATACCTTCGCTCTTAAGCCGCAGCACCTCGTCCTCTATTGCCTGAAGTGTTGCCGGGCTCAGCAGCGACGGGTCGTGTTCATACTGCATCTTTTCCAGCAGCGTCATTCCGGCCGGAAGCGCCACCTGTCTCAGATCATCCCCGCTGTTATGAATACCATAAGTGATCCCTTTGTTCTGATCAGCCCTGCAGGCTTTGTGGCTCCGGTCTGAACAGACAATAATTCCGGCCTCCTGAGCTATTTTTCGCCGAACATTGTCATCAATTAACTGGTTCATTCTTCGCACTGGCTCAGTTGTCCATTCAAAGTTTTCAGAGATCTTTGCGCCATTGTCTTTCAGACCGTAGACTTGGGTGTAGTTTTTTTTGCGCTGATCCAGAAGCGGCCCGGTTACCCGCGCCAAATCAGCCGCACCGTGCATGGCGGCTTCCAGATGGCGTTGGAATTCACTCTTGTTGAAAGACCAGGAGCTAAACTCACCGGTCAGCTGCGATGGTAAGTCAAGACGTGTAGCGTCAAAACCCAGAGTTCGAGTCACTGTTAATCCGGGAAAATCAGCCCCAACCCCGGAACCACGGATAACATCCATTCGATCTGCAAAGCGTAGTATGCGCAGATACCAGCGCACAGCGTCAGGCAGGTTCTGCTCCTCTTTACCCTTAACATCGTTTTCCTTGCTGACTATCGCCTTTGCCATATCAGCCAGCAGCTTTGCAGGATAGTGCCCGGCCAGATCCCGTTTGAAATAATCAGCTGAACTTGATTCTTCCATTGATTTGTCGACATCTTCGGCAGCCGCATCATGGTAGATAATCGCCAGCGACAGGAGTTCTTTTTCGTCCGGGCGCAAGGAGCATTGTTGAAATTTCTCCAGCAATTCAATATACCAGTGCCCATTATTCCTGGCCCGCAGGACATGACTGCAGCTGTGCAGTGGTTTCCACACGGTTGGTATGGTTTGCATGCCAAGTCTCTGGATCACCCGTTCCGCTCCCGGACGGCGGTAATAATGTTGCAATACCTTCAGAATGGTTTTTTCATTATCGCCGACAAGATCAGGCAGGACTGGCGCTGTGCTGAAGGCGTCCACCACAAACTTTAATGCCGTTGGTGTTTCGGTTGCCAATGGTGTTGCCAGATTGTGAGAATCGTCCAGACCGAGAGATTGTCTCAGATCTTTGATGTCCTGCTGAGCCTGCCGGACATGCCTTGGCCAATTCTGGTAGAAAGGATATGTTTCCCGTTGCTCCCATAGTTTTTTGACCCATTTGACATAATCAGCCACGGAAAAATCATCAATGATATTTTCATCTTCTTGGCGATACATATCCAGATGGCATTCAAGACTATCCAGAACGTTTTTGTCCACGGCAACCTGGTAATGAAACAGGGCCAATAAGCTGAGCTGAATATGTTTGAGGGTTCTATTCTTCAGAGTTACCACATAATTTAATACCCTTGTCAGGCATTCCTGCCGTTGCAGTTTATTCTGACCACGGCAGATACGGTCAAATTCAACGACGCTACCCGGGCAGCCGGTCAAAGGGTACCATTTGAGATGTTCCAGAGTCAGGAACTCAAATGGAGCAGAGGCAGCTACCAAACAATTGAATATCCCAGCCGGGATTGCCGGTCCAAAGATACCCGCCATGCGCTCAATGAGATATACATACCCATCCAGCCTCGCACCGCTGCGCAGAAGCAACTGACATAAGCGCTGGGCTTCGTCCTCCTGTTTCCGGGTCTGATCGTGTTCTGGCCGCTCGTTTCTGAGTATTTCGGAGTCCAGCAGCATGCCAAGTAAAGATCGAACTCTTCCTTTATGAAAAAAACGCTGGTGGATTGGCAGGCCACTTTGTTTTAACTCCAGAAGCTCTTCATAACTGTAAAGAAAGGGATCACTGACCAGCTCGATGGCCTGTTGTTGTTTGTGTATGACATCCGGATCAACTGAGACGGTTGACTCCGAACTCAGTGCCTTTGCTCGCAAAGACATGGGCAGCAGATTCAGGATGTCTCTGAAATGATCTGGAGCCAGGCCCTGTGAAAACGCAAAATCATCCAGAGAACGCTCATTCCTGGTCAGATACAGACTGTCCAGCTCATCAGCAAAATAGACCTGTACAGAACCTGTGCGATGGCAATAAACAACCAGAGGCAAGGGGTCAATCTGCAATAAAAATTCACAGAGATACTTATCCCGCAGGATGTCGGAAATATTTGTTTGTGAATCGTTGTAAACGCAAAAGCATTGGATGTCTTTCTTGCGGTAATTAGTCAGCACCAGTTCAGGGTAACATTCCAGGCGGGAATAATTGCCAGTTTTCAATTTTGGTAAACTGAAGGTTCCGTCCGCTTGCAGATGTCCCGAGGTGAAACGAGGATAAACTCCCCAGGTAACCTTATTGGCATGCTCAATGAGTCCGTCGAACAATGATTGCCGATCAGAGAGTAGTTTTACATCCAGTTTATCCGCATCTGCGCCCAACTCCAGATACCGGGTGGTGGCATCACGTTTGTAAACGAACAGGCATTGGGGGTTAGTAATGCCCACCATCCATTCACCGCAATCATCTGGCAGGGGCATAGAGGGCATCATCTCTCCCGGCAGGGCGAGTGTGAAGGGTCTTGGTGCTCCCTTACCCGAGAAGTAATCGTTTTCTTCAGTCAATCTGATGCGCCGAAACGCCAGGCGTCCACTCTCAGCTGCCCGAAGTAGCTGTTGTCGTTCGGACTCCCTGGGATGAGGGGGTAGCAGCTTGCTGGTCGATTCACAGACTGTCCATTGGCCAGAAGCCGTTACCGATTGGGTGTCAAAATTTGTTGTAGGGCACAGGCTCTGAGAGGTTCCCGTTCCATGGGTAATATTCATGGCAATACTCCTGTAAGACTTATTACTTAACCATTTCCTGAAGGTAAACCTAAGAGTCTTTGGAGTAACTATCTGGCAAAAAGTTCCATTAGGGTCCCACTAAAGTCCGCAGCCGCATTTTCATAGCGAGATCAAAGGATTTTGTCGGCTATCCTCTGCTGGCGCAGTCTGAGCATCAGGCTTCTCCATCTTCTTTGGCACCAGCATTTCCCGTTCTTTCGGGAATCCATCTGCGGCAAAGTAGTGACGTTTCTCGCTAACCACAGCGATACCCCGATCCTCCAGCACTTTTTGGGCTTCCTCCGAATCCAGCGTTTCCTGGGTCAAGGTGCCCGTATTCATCCGAATACCTTCACTCTTCAGCCGCTGCACCTCTTCCTCTATTGCCTGTTGTGTTGCCGGGCTCAGCAGTGACGGGTCATGTTCGAACTGCATCTTTTCCAACAATGTCATTGCGGCCGGAATCCTCACCTGCCTCAGATCGTACCAGCTGTTATGAATACCATAAGTGATCCCTTTGTTCTGATCCGCCTTGCAGGTTTTGTGACTGGGGTCTGAACAGGTAATAATTCCGGCCTTTTTGGCAATTTTGCGGCGAACATTATCATCAATAAACCGGTCCATTCCTTGCACGGGCTCCGCTGTCCGGTCAAATTGCAGGGTGATTTTTTTGCCATCAGGCATCAGGCCGTAGACTTTGGCGTAGGGATTTTTGCGCTGGTCCACAGGGTTCGTGGTTGTTACCTGCACCAGGTCAGCCGCACCGTGCATGGCGGCTTCCAGGTGCCGTTGGAATTCAGTTTTGTGGTCAGGCTTGCTGGTAAAATGCCTGGCCCACTGGTCTGGCAAGTCAAGATAAGAAGGGTTGAAAAACTCGGGCTGAGTCGCCAACCCGGGAAATTCAGGCTCAACGATATTGCGAATAAATTCCATACGATCGGCAAAGCGTAATATACGCAGATACCAGCGCACGGTTTCAGACAGCTTCTGAACCGCTATACCATCAATATCGTTTTTCATATTGACCATCGCCAGGGCGACCTCATCCAGTAGCTTTTCAGGGAAATGCCCGGTCAGGTCCCGTTTGAAGTAAACAGCTGACCTGGTTTTTACTTCCGATTTGTCGACATCTTCAGCTGCGGCATTCTGATAAATAATGGCCAGTGGCAGGAGACTTTTTTCGACTGGATTAAAACAGTGAACCTGACATCGCTCCAGCAATTCCATATACCAGAGCCCATTATTCCTGGCTCGCAGGGCATGATTGCAAGAGTGATTATTTTTCCATGGTTTTAGAAAGATTTTGTTTAGGCTGGCCACTACCCGCTCCGGTCCCGGGCGACGGTAATAATGCTGTAACACCTTCAGGATGGTGTCTTCATTGTCGCCGACATTATCTGGCAAGACCGGCGGTTTGCTGAATGCATCCACCATTAACTGTAACGCCGGTGTCAACGATGCCAAGCGATCCACCGGCAGATCGAGGGAATCTTTCAGTGCCTTGAGTTGCTGATTGGCCTTTTCGACATGTGCTGGCCAATTCCGGAAGAGGGGATGAGTATTCCGTTCATGCCAAAGTGTTTTAATCCATTCGATGTAACCAGCTACGGATAAATTATCAATAAGCGTTTCACCGTCATACCGCTTCAGATTGCTTCTAACAGCATCCAAAACGTCTTCGTCCAGGACAGCGCCGAAATGAAACAAGGCTATCAGGAAGGGCTCCAGGGTATCCAGGGTTGTTTTCTTCTGATAAAGCCGCTTAAAAGATAATCCCTCTTTCAGGCAGCTCTGCCGTTGCTGATCATTGTACTCCTGGCAGATTCGGTCAAATTCAACAATGCCTCCAGGACAACCAGTCAATGGTATATTCCAAAGGTTTTCCAAGGTAAGGAACTTAAACGGACCAAAGGCAGCCACCATATAATTGAACATGTCCGGTGGCATAAAAAGTTGACTATAAATTCCCATCCGTCTGAAATGGCGCCAGCCCCACGCAGTCAGTATGGCCCCGTTCTTCAAAAGCAGCCGAAGTAATGGGGCAACTTCATCAGCCCGGAATTCCGTTACCCGGTCATGGGCATTGTATCTGTCTATTTCAGAAATCAGGAGCAGATCAAGCAAAGAAGTCATTTTTCCTTCATGGAAAAAGCAGCGGTGAATGTGCAAACCACTCTCTTGCAATTCCAGAAGCTTCTGGCGACTGTTGGGACAGGGATTACTCACCAGCTCGATGGCCTGTTGCCATTTATGTTGATCATCCGGCGGGATGGAAAATCCTGACCTCAATGCCTCTGCTTGCAAATGCATTGGCAATAATTTCATTATGTCCATGATTTTGGATAAAGATTTCCGGGAAGGATCAAAATCCAGACAAGGCTCAATCAGGGTCAGATGTTCAGAGTCAAGTTCATCATCATAACAAACCTCCGCAGACCCGGTGTCGGGGCAAAAAACAACCAGTGGCAGGGGGGGCAGGCTCAATGCCTGCTCACACTCACGCTTTTTCTGCAGAATATCCGAAATATTTCCACGGACATTACTCATAACAAAAAAGCATTTGATGTCTGCTTTTCCATTGTTGGTGACCACGAGTTGTGGACAGGGTACGGAGCCTGACGAATAGACTGAACCAGCTTTGTGGCTATCGTATTTGCCGGGCTTCAGTTTCGGTAAGCTGAACCTTCCGTCCGCCCCCAGATGTCCTGAGGTAAAACGTTTATACACCTCCCACCCGGCTTGTTCTTGTACCTCTTTATCTTTTTCAGCCAATGATTGCAGATCAGACAGTAATTTTACGTCCAGTTTATCCGCCTCTGCGCCTTGTTTCAGCGGCCATTCACCTGGATCTTGTTTGTAGACATACAGGCAATCGGGGTCGACAATGCCTACCGTCCATTGACCTCTCGGGCTACCGTGTTGCATCCCCTGCAAGGCAAGGGTATAGGATCCTGGTGTGCCGTTGTCATTAAAGCAACTGGCTACTTCGGCTGGTTCAATTTGCCGAATCGCCAGACGCCCACTCTCCGCCGCCTGACGCAGTGCCTGACGCTCAATTTCTCTGGAAGGCCCGGGTAGCTGTTTGGTCGGCTCGGTGGTTGTCCATTGGCCAGAGGCTGTTACCGACTGGGTGTTAAGGTTTGGTTGATGACAGGGCTGTGCCGGGTGTTGTATGCTCCCGAAAGTATTCATAATGATGCTCCAATAATCGTTATTATTTCCCTTCCTTGAGGGCCGATAGTCTTATTAGAGCGACTCACTGGTAAAAAGTTCCGTCAGGATCTTGTTGCCCGGAGCGCTATTCACCCATAGCGAGAGCAAAGGATTGTCCATGCCAACCTGTCGGCATGCTCTCAATCAGGCTTTGCTATCTTCTTTGGCACCAGCATTTCCCGTTCTTTCGGGAAGCCATCTGCGCCAAAGTGGCGACGCTGCTCGCTGATCACAGTAATACCCCGATCCTCCAGCACTTTTTGGGCTTTCTCCGAATCCAGCGTTTCCTGGGTCAAGGTGCCCGTATTCATCCGAATACCTTCGCTCTTCAGCCGCTGCACCTCTTCCTCTATTGCCTGAAGTGTTGCCGGGCTCAGCAGTGACGGGTCATGTTCGAACTGCATCTTTTCCAACAATGTCATTGCGGCCGGAACCCTCACCTGCCTCAGATCGTACCAGCTGTTATGAATACCATAAGTGATCCCTTTGTTCTGATCCGCCTTGCAGGTTTTGTGACTGGGGTCTGAACAGGTAATAATTCCGGCCTGTTTGGCAATTTTGCGGCGAACATTATCATCAATAAACCGGTCCATTCCTTGCACGGGCTCCGCAGTCCGGTCAAATTTCAGGGTGATTTTTTTGCTATCAGGCACCAGTCCGTAGACTTCGGTGTAGGGATTTTTGCGCCTGTCCCTGGGGGATGTGGTTGTTAACTGCACCAGGTCAGCCGCACCGTGCATGGCGGCTTCCAGATGCCGTTGGAATTCAGTCTTGTGGTCAGGCTCGCTGGTAAAATCCCTGGCCCACGGGTGCGGCAGGTCAAGGTCGGAAGTGTTGAAAAACTGAGGCTGAGTCGCCAACCCGGGAAATTCAGGCTCAACGAAATAGCGAATAAAGTCCATATGAACGGCAAAGCGTAATATGCGCAGATACCAGCGCACGGTTTCTGTCAGGTTCTGATCCGCTTTACCACCGATATCGTTTTCCATATTGACTATCGCCAGAGCGACCTCATCCAGTAGCTTTTCAGGGAAATGCCCGGCCAGGTCCTGTTTGAAGTAAACAGCTGACCTGGTTTTTTCTGCCGATTTGTCGACATCTTCAGCTGCGGCATTCTGATAAATAATGGCCAGTGGCAAGAGACTTTTTTCAACTGGATTAAAAGAGTGAACCTGACATCGCTCCAGCAATTCCATATACCAGAGCCCATTATTCCTGGCTCGCAGAGCATGACTGCAAGAGTGTTGCTCTTTCCACGTTTTTGGAAAGAATTTGTATAGGCTGGCCATCACCCGCTCCGGTCCCGGGCGACGGTAATAATGCTGTAACACCTTCAGGATGGTGTCTTCATTATCGCCGACATTATCTGGCAATACCGGTGGTTTGCTGAATGCATCCACCATAAACTGTAACGCCGGTGTCACCGATGCGAAGCGATCGACCGGCAGATCAAGAGATTGTTTCAGTTTCGCGATTTGCTGATTGGCCTCCTCGACATGTGCCGGCCAATTCTGGTAAAGAGTGTAGGTTTCCCGTTTCTTCCAGAGTTCTTCAACCCATTCGATGTAACCAGCCACGGATAAATTATCAATAAGCTTTGCATCGTCATGGTGATAGGTCTTCAGATCGCGTTTAAACGAATCCATAACTTCTTTGTCCGGGATAGCCCCGCAACGAAACAAGGCCAGTAGGTGGGACTTTACGGTATCGAGGGTTAGATTCGGATAAAACCGCTTACGAGATAATATCTCTATCAGGCAGATCTGCCGTTGCCGATGATCGTACTTCTTGCAGATTCGGTCAAATTCAACGATGCCTCCCGAACAACCGGTCAATGGTATATTCCAGAGGTTTTGCAAGGTAAGAAACTTAAATGAACCAAAGGCAGCCACCATATAGTTAAACAGGTACGGTGGCAAAGAAGGTGAAGTACAGCCTCCCATCTGTCTGATAGGGTCCTGGCCCCATGCAGTCAGTATGGCCCCGCTCTTCAAAAGCAGCCGCAGTAATGGGTCAACTTCATCAACCCGGAATTCCGTTGCACGGTCATGGGCATTGTATCTTTCTATTTCAGAAAACAGGAACAAATCAAGCAAAGAAGTCATTTTTCCTTCATGAAAAAAGCAGCGGTGAATGGGCAAGCCACTCTCTTTCAATGCCAGAAGCTTCTCGCCACTATAAGCACAGGGATTACTCACCAGTTCGATGGCCTGTTGCCATTTATGTTGATCATCCGGCGGGATGGAAAATCCTGACCTCAGTGCCTCTGCTTGCAAATGCATTGGCAATAATTTCATTCTGGCCATGATTATTTCTATAGATATATTCCCGGAAGGATCAAAACAATCCAGAGAGTCCTCAATCAGGGCCAGATGTTCAGAGTCAAGTTCATCATCATAACAGACCTCTGCACACCCGGTTTCGCAGCAAAAAACAACCAGTGGCAGGGGGGGCAGGCTCAATGCCTGTTCACACTCACGCTTTTTCTGCAGAATATCCGAAATATTTCCACCGACATTACTCGTAACAAAAAAGCATTTGATGTCTGCTTTTCCATTGTTGGTGACCACGAGTTGTGGACAGGGTACGGAGCCTGACGAATAGACTGAACCAGCTTTGTGGCTATCGTATTTGCCGGGCTTCAGTTTCGGTAAGCTGAACTTTCCGTCCGCCCCCAGATGTCCTGAGGTAAAACGATCATATACCTCCCACCCGGCTTGTTCTTGTATCTCTTTATCTTTTTCAGCCAATGATTGCAGATCAGACAGTAATTTTACGTCCAGTTTATCCGCCTCTGCGCCTTGTTTCAGCGGCCAGGCACCTGAATTTTGTTTGTAGACATACAGGCAATCGGGGTCGACGATGCCTACCGTCCATCGACCTGTCAGGTCCCCGGGGGGCACCCCCTGCAAGGCAAGGGTACAGGATCTTGGTGTGCCATTGTCATCAAAGTAACTGGCTACTTCAGAGGGTTCAATTTGCCGAATCGCCAGACGCCCACTCTCCGCCGCCAGGCGCAGTGTCTGACGCTCAATTTCTCTGGAAGGCCCGGGTAGCTGTTTGGTCGGCTCGGTGGTTGTCCATTGGCCAGAGGCTGTTAGCGACTGGGTGCGAGGGTTCGGTCGCTGATGCAACCAGGATGGGAGTTGTATGCCTCTGAAAATATTCATGATGATGCTCCAATAATCGTTATTATTTCCCTCTTCCCTGAGGGCCGATACTCTTATTATTAGAGTGACTGATTGGTAAAAAAGTTCCGTCAGGATCTTATTGCCCGAAGCGGTATTCACTCATAGCGGGGTCAAAGGATTGTCCATGCCAACCTGTCGGCATGCTCTCAATCAGGCTTTGCTATCTTCTTTGGCACCAGCATTTCCCGTTCTTTTGGAAAGTCATCGTCGGTAAAGTAGGGACGCTTCTCCCTGACCACGGCAATACCCCGATCCTCCAGCACTTTTTGGGCTTCCTCCGAATCCAGCGTTTCCTGGGTCAAGGTGCCCGTATTCATCCGAATACCTTCGCTCTTCAGTCGTTGCACCTCTTCCTCTATTGCCTGAAGTGTTGCCGGGCTCAGCAGCGACGGGTCATGTTCGAACTGCATCTTTTCCAGCAGCGTCATTGCGGCTGGAACCCTCACCTGACTCAGATCGTACCAGCTGTTATGAATACCATAAGTGATCCCTTTGCCCTGATCCGCCTTGCAGGTTTTGTGACTGGGGTCTGAACAGGTAATAATTCCGGCCAGTTTGGCAATTTTGCGGCGAACATTATCATCAATAAACCGGTTCATTCTCTGCACGGGCTCCGCTGTCAGATCAAATTGCTCAGTGATTTTTTTGCCATCAGGCACCAGGCCGTAGACTTGGATGTAAGGATTTTCGCGCTTGTCTAAAGTCGGTTCCCATGGGTGCTTGGTTTGCACCTGCACCAGGTCAGCCGCACCGTGCATAGCGGCTTCCAGATGCCGTTGGAATTCAGTTTTGAAGTCTTGCTCGCTGGCAGAATCGGTAGCCAAATGCGATGGCAGGTCAAGGTCTGAAGCATCAGGAATCCGACGTTGAGCCATCGTCAATCCCGGAAAATTAGGGCTAACCCCGTGATAACGAATTTTTTCCATAAGAACAGCAAAGCGTAATACGTGTAGATAACAGCTTACGGATTCAGACAGGTTCTGCTCAGCTTTATCACCGGCCTTGTTTTTCATGTTGACTATCGCCAGTGCCATGTCATTCAGCAGCGGTTCAGGGTAGTGCCCGGTCAGGTCCCGTTTGAAGTAATCAGCTGACTTTGTTTTTTCCGCCGATGCTTCGACATCTTCACGAGCGGCCCCCTGATAAATAATGGCCAGCGGCAGTAGACTTTTTTCTTGTGGAGTAAAAGAATATGCTTGGTTTTTCTCCAGCAATTCCATATACCAGAGCCCATTATTCCTGGCCCGAAGCACATGACTGCAGGAGTTATGTTTCCACGTATCCGGGAAGAAGTCGCCCAGTCTGGCAATCACCCGCTCCGGTCCCGGGCGACGGTAATAATGCTGTAACACCTTCTGGATGGTGTCTTCATTATCGCCGACATTATCCGGCAAGACCGGCGGTTTACTAAAGGCATCCACCAAAAACTGTAACATCGGCTTTACCCGTGCGTGGCGATAGTTCGGCAGATCCAGGGATTGTTTCAGTTTTGCAAGTTGCTCACGGGCCTCGGTGAAATGTGTTTCCCAATTCCGGTAAAGACTGTGGGTGTTGCGTTCCCACCAAAGACCTTGAACCCATTCGATGAAACCAGCCACAGATAAATTATCAATAACCTTCATGTTGTCATTGCAATGCGCCAGATCGCGTTTAACCGCATCCAGAACATTATCATCCAGGACAGCCCCGAAATAAAACAAAGACAGCAAGTGGGACTGCAAGGTATCGAGGGTTGGTTTCTGAAAAAGTCGCTCACGAGATAACCCCTCTCTCAGGCAACGTTGCAGTTGCTGATGATCGTATTTCTTGCAGATTCGGTTAAATTCAACGATGCCTCCCCAACAACGGGTCAATGGTATATTCCAAAGGTTTTGCAAGGTAAGGAACCTGAATGGAGCAAAGGCAGCCGCCATACAATCGAATAGGGCCGGTGGCATGAAAAGTTGACCATTTGATCCCATCGTTTTGATAATGGACAAGCCTCGTGCAGTCGGTATTGCCCCGCTCTTCAAAAGCAGCTTAAGTACTTGCAGAGCTTCGTCCTCCTGAGCCGGAACGCTCTGTTCCCGGAGCTCCTTATTGAATCTTTTCAGCTCTGAAATCAGAAGCATATCAAGCAAAGAAGTAACCGTTCCTTCATGACAGAAACAGCGGTGTATTGGTAAGCCGCTCTCTTTTAATGCCGAAAGTCTCTGGCAACTGAAAGAACAGGGATCACTCACCAGCTCGATGGCCTCTTGCCATTTAGGTTGATCATCCGGCGGGATGGTAAATCCTGACCTCAGTGCTTCTGTTTGCAAAGGCATTGGCAACAAATTCATAATGTCCTTGAGAATGTTAAAGCCTATATTCCGGAAAGACTTGAAAATATCCAGAGAATGCTCAATCAGGGCCAGATGTTCAAAGTCAAGTTCATCATCAAAACAGACCTCTGCAGACCCGGTGTGATGGTTAAAAACAACCAGTGGCAGTGGTTCAATTTTCAGTGCCTGTTCACACTGCCTTTTTTCCTGCAGGATATCCGAAATATTTTTAAAGGTATCACTGACAACAAAAAAGCATTTGATGTCTGCTTTTCCATAGTGGGTGACTACGATTTCTGAACGCACGGGGTGACGAAAATAATGTGAAGTCAGTTTAGAGGCATCATATTTGTGCTTATTCAGTTTTGGTAAACTGAACATCCCGTCCGGCTCCAGATGTCCTGAGGTAAAAGGAGGATAAACATTCCACCAGGTTCGTTCCCGTATCTCATCAGATTTTTCAGCCAATGATTGCAGATCAGACAGTAGTTTTTCGTCCGGTTTATCCATAGCTGCGCCATATTCCAGCCACTTGCTGGCGGCATTTTTTTTGTAGACATACAGGCAGTTTGGATCGACGATGCCAACCGTCCATTTATGCTCAGCTGTCCGGCTCGAGCCGGGCATCCCCTGTTGGGCAAGGGTAAAGGTTCTTGGTGTGCTATTGCTATCCAAGTAACTGGCTTCTTCAGCTAATTCAATATGCCGAACCGCCAGGCGACCACTCTTTGCAGCCTCCAGCAGTGCTTGTCGCTCATCTTCTCTGGAAGGTGGGGGTAGACGTTTGGTCGGTTCGGTGGTTGTCCATTGGCCAGACGCCGCTATTGACTCTGTGTCAAGGTTTGGCTGCGGGCGCAGGCAAGAAAAACAATTTATACCACTTAAAGTATTCATGATGTCACTCCAATAATAGTTGTTATTTTCCACTTCCCTGAGGGTGGACACGCTCATTATTAGAGTGATTAACCGGGAAAAAGTTCCGGTCTTATTTCTTCTCTGGCACCAGCATTTTCCGTTCTTTCGGGAAGCCATCGTTGGTAAAGTAGGGGCGCGGCTCGCTGAACACGTTAATACCACGCTCCCTCAGCACTTCCCGGGCTTTCTCTGAATCCAGCGTTTTCTGGGTCAAGGTGCCCGTATTCATCCGTATACCTTCGCTTTTCAGCCGCTGCACCTCTTGCTCTATTGCCTGTTGTGTTGCCGGGCTGAGCAGTGACGGGTCATGTTCGTACTGCATTTTTTCCAGCAGTGTCATTGCGGCCGGAATTGTCACCTGCCTCAGATCATACCAGCTGTTATGAATACCATAAGTGATCCCTTTGCTCTGATCCGCCTTGCAGGCCTGGTGGCCGGGGTCTGAACAGACAATAATACCGGCCAGCTGTGCCATTTTGCGTCGGACATTGTCGTCAATAAACTGGTTCATTCTCTGCACTGGCTCAGTTGTCCATTCAAAGTTTTCAGAGATCTTTGAGCCATTGTCGTTCAGACCGTAGACTTGGGTGTAGTTTTTTTTGCGCTGATCCCGAAGTCGCCCGGTTACCCGCGCCAGATCGGCCGCACCGTGCATGGCAGCTTCCAGATGACGTTGGAATTCAGTTTTGTTACCAGACTCGGAGGTAAACTGACTGGTCAGCTGCAATGGTATGTCAAGACGTCTGGCGTCAAATCCCGGAGATTGAGTTACCGTTAATCCGGGAAAATCAGTGTCAACCCCGCAACCACGGATGACGTCCATTCGATCGGCAAAGCGCAATATGCGCAGATACCAGCGCAAAGGGTCAGGCAGGTTCTGCTGGTCTTTACCCTTAACATCGTTTTCCTTGCTGGTCATCGCCTGTTCCATATCATCCAGCAACTGCACAGAATAGCGTCCGGTCAGGTCCCGCCTGAAATACTCAGCTGACTTTGATTCCTCCGCTGATTTGTCGACATCTTCGGCGGCCACATCATGGTAGATAATCGCCAGAGACAAGAGTTCTTTTTCATCCGGGCTCAGGGAGCACAGCTGAAATTTCTCCAGCAATTCCATATACCAGTGCCCATTATTTCTGGCCCGCAGGATATGACTGCAGCTGTGTTGTGGTTTCCACACTGTTGGCATTATTGGTCTGCCCAGGCACTGGATCACCCGTTCCGGTCCGGGACGGCGGTAATAGTGCTGCAATATCTTCAGGATGGTTTTTTCATTATCGCCGACATTATCTGGCAGGACCGGTGGTGTGCTGAAGGCGTCCACCACAAACTTCAACGCTGTTGGTGTTTCGGTTGCTAATGGCGTCGCCAGACGGTGAGAATCGTCCAGACCCAGAGATTGCTTCAGAACCTTGATGTCCTGCTGAGCCTGCCGGACATGCTCTGACCAGTACCGGTAGAAAGGAATCGTTTTACGCTGCTGCCATAGTTCTTCAACCCATTGGATACAATCAGCTGTGGAAAAATCATCATTAACCATCTCAGCGCCAGGATAATGGCAGTCCAGAGTTCGTTTAACGCTGTGCAGAGTCTCGGGGTCCAGGTCGGTAAAGTAATGAAAGAGGGCCAGTAAGTGGGTCTTAGGCACGTCCGGGGATGCTGTGTTGAAAAACAAACTGAATATTATCTCTTTCATACATTGCTGTAATTTCTCTTGACTGTGACCCCGACAGATTCGGTCAAATTCAACGACACTAGCCGGGCAACCGGTTAAGGGCATTCTGCTAAGATGTTTCAGGGTCAGAAAATCAAATGGACCAAATGCAGCCACCATATAATTCATTGTGCTCGCTGGTATGACCTGTTTTGTGGTATCAGCCATGGCGTAAATATGGGAAATAGCACTTCCCAGCCTTGCCCCGCTCTGCAGAAGCAGCTCAAGTAAGCGACAGGCTTCTCGCTCATGTTTCCGGGTTTGCTCATGCTGCGGCTGATTGTTTCTGGACTTTTCGGAAGCCAGCAACATATCCAGTAAAGATCGAACATCGCCTTCATGAAAAAAACTCTGGTGAACCGGCAAGCCACTTTGTTTTAATTTCAGAAACTTCTCATAACTGTATAAACGAGGATTACTCACCAGCTTGATGGCCTGTTGCAATTTGCCCATAACATCCGGTGAGACGGTTAATGTCGAACTCAGTGTCTTTGCCCGCAAAGACATTGGCAGTAGATTTAACATGGCTCTGAAATGTGTCGGGGCTATGCCCTGGGCAAACGCAAAATCATTCAGATAATGCTCATTCCTGGCCAGGTGTTCACTGTCCAGCTCATCGTCAAAACAGACTTGAATCGACCCTGTGCGATGGCAATAAACGACCAGAGGCATCTTTTTAATCTTCAATGCCTTTTCACACTGACGCTTGTCCCAGAGGATATCGGCAATATTAGTCTGTGCATCCTTGTAAACAAAAAAGCATTTGATGTCTTCTTTGTCATATTTGCTGAGCACCAGTTCCGGGTAATCAAGAGGGCGGGCGCTATGGTCGGATTTCAATTTTGGTAAACTGAATGTCCCATCGGCTTGCAGGTGCCCCGAGGTGAAACGAAGAGGATAAACTCTCCAGACGACCTGATTACCACGCTCAAGACGTCTGTTGAGTAATGATTGCAAGTGAGGCAGTAGTTTTACTGACAGGGTCTCCGGAGTTAAGTCGGGCTCTATCAGTAGCCTTCTGGTCCCCGCGTTACGTTTATAGGCATACAGGCATTTTGGATCAGCAATGCCTAGCATCCATTTACCATAATCCTCTGGTACGCGCCCGGTGGGCATCATTTCCCCCGGCAGAGCGAGAGTGAAAGGTCTTGGTGCCCCCTTACCCGAAAAGTAATTTTCTTCTTTAGTCAACTCAATTCGCCGGAACGCCAGTTGCCCACTCGCAGCGGCCTGCAGTAGCGCCTGTCGCTCAGGCTCTGCGGGGTGACAGGGTATCAGCTTGCTGGTCGATTCGCAGACTGTCCAGTGGCCGGAGGCGGTTACCGACTGGGTGTCAAACTCTGTTTGAGGGGTAGGGCACAGGCTCGCAGAGGTCCCGGTTCCCTGGGCAGCATGCATGGTAATACTCCCGTAAGACTTATTATTTACCCACTTCCGTGCAGGTTGATTCTATTCTTTGGAGTAATTGGCTGGCAAAAAGTTCCATTACGGCCTCGTTGTCCGTGGCTGCCATTTCATAGCGGGATCAATGGATTTTATCGGTCTTTTCCTGCTGAGCATCAAGCTTCGCTTTCTTCTTTGGCACCAGCATTTTCCATTCTTCCTGGAAGCCATCGTTGGCAAGGTAGGGACGCTTCTCGCTGACCACGGCAATACCTCGCTGTTTCAGTACTCTTCGGGCTTTCTTCGAAAGCAGTGTTTTCTGCGTCAAGGTGCCCGTATTCATCCGTATACCTTCGCTCCTCAGCCGCTGCACCTCTTGCTCTATTGCCTGTTGTGTTGCCGGACTCAGCAGCGACGGGTCATGTTCATACTGCATCTTTTCCAACAGCGTCATTCCGGCCGGAATCGCTACCTGCTGGAGATCATACCAGCTGTTATGAATGCCATAAGTGATCCCTTTGTTTTGATCCGCCTTGCAGGTTCGGTGTCTGGAGTCTGAACAGACAATAATTCCGGCCTCCTGAGCGATTTTGCGGCGAACATTGTCATCAATATACTGGTTCAATCTCTGCACTGGCTCAGTGGTCCATTCAAAGTTTTCAGAGATCTTTGAACCATTGCCAATCAGACCGTAGACCTGGGAGTAGTTTTTTTTGCGCTGATCCCGCATTGGTCCGGTGACCTGCGCCAGATCAGCCGCACCGTGCATGGCAGCTTCCAGGTGTCGTTGGAATTCAGTTTTGTTGTCAGTATCAGAGCAAAACTGTTCGGTCAGCTGCGATGGTATGTCAAGACGTCTGGCGTCAAATCCCGAAGGTTGAGCCACCGTTAATCCGGGAAAATCAGTGCCAACCCCGTAACCACGGATAACGTCCATTCGATCCGCAAAGCGTAATATGCGCAGATACCAGCGCACGGACTCAGACAGGTTCTGCTGATCGCCGCCCCTGACATCGTTTTCCTTGCTGGTCATCGCCAGTGCCATATCCTTCAGTAGCTGTTCAGGGTAATGCCCTGTCAGGTCCCGTTTGAAGTAATCAGCTGACTTGGATTCTTCCACTGATTTGTCAACATCTTCGGCAGCCGCGTCATGGTAGATAATGGCCAGAGACAGGAGTTCTTTTTCTTGTTTTCTCAGGGAACACTGCTGAAATTTCTCCAGCAATTCCATATACCAGTGCCCATTATTCCTGGCTCTCAGGACATGGCTGCAACTGTGCATTGGTTTCCATACTGCTGGCATGATCTGTGTAAGGCTCTTGATGACTCTTTCCGGTCCCGGACGGCGGTAATAATGTTGCAATACTTTCACGATGGTTGCCTCATTATCGCCGACATTTTCAGGCAGGACCGGCGCTTTGCTGAAGGCGTCCACCACAAACTGTAATGCCTTGGTCCTCTCGGTTGCCAATGCTGTTGCCTGGTTGTGAGAAGCGTCCGGACCGAGTGATTGTTTCAGATTCCTGATGTCCTTCTGAGCCTGCCGGACACGCTTTGGCCAATTCCGGTAGAGAGGATAGGTTTCCCGTTGCTCCCACAGATTTTCAATCCATTCGATGTAATCAGCCAGGGAAAAATCACCAATAACCTTCTTGCCTTCAGGGTAAAGCCACTCCAGATCGTCTTTAAGATCATTCAGAAAGTCTTCGTCCGGGATAGCCTCATAACGAAACAAGGCCAATAAGTGGGACTGAATATCTTCGAGGGTTGGAGCCAGCCTGGTTGTCACATAAAATGATGCCCTGTTCAAACAGGCCTGATTTTCCAGTTGACTGTTGCCCCGACAGATTCGGTCAAATTCAACGATGCTCCCCGAGCAACCGATTAAAGGTAAACGACAGAGATGTTGCAGGCTCAGGAAATCAAATGGAGCATAAGCAGCCACCAGACAATTGAATATGCCCGCTGGCATTGCAGAATCATTCTTGGATTTCATGTTGCTGATGAGTTCCAGACCAAATTCAGTCAGCCTTGTCCCGCTCTGCAAGAGCAGCTGAAAACATCGGTAAGCTTCTTCCTCCTGCTGCTTCCTGATTTGCTGTTCCTGAACACCGTTGTGTCTGAATATTTCGCTGTGCATGAGAAAATCAAGCAAAGATCTAATACCCGCGATGTGAAAAAAAGGCTGCTCAACCGGCAAGCCATTACGTTTTAATTCCAGAAGTCGCTCGTAACTGTAACAACAGGGACTACTCAACAGCTCTATGGCTTCTTGCAGATTGTGGACAAGATCCGGCGAGATGTTTAATTCTGAACTCAGTGCCTTCGCCCGCAAAGACATTGGCAGCAGATTTAACACGGCCCTGAAATTTTCTGAGGCTACGCCCCTTAAAAACGCAAAATCATTCAAAGAATGCTCATTTCTGGCCAGGTGTTTACTGTCCAGCTCATCGTCAAAATAGACCTCAACAGAACCTGTTTGGTGGCAATAAACGACCAGTGGCAAGGGTTTAAGCTGCAATTCCTTTTCACACTCACGCTTTTCCAGCAGGATATCGGATATATTCATCTCCGCATCCTTGTAAACACACAAGCATTTGATGTCTTCTTTAGCGTATTTGGCGAGCACCAGTTCTGGGTAATCAATTGAGAAAACCTTCTCGCGGGGTTTCAATTTTGGCAAACTGAACGTCCCATCCGCTTGCAGATGCCCCGAGGTGAAACGAGGATAAACTCTCCAGATGATTTGATCGCCACGCTCAAGACGTCTATTGAGCAGAGATTGCAGATCAGGCAGTAGTTTTACTTGCAGTGTATCCGGAGTAAAACCATGCTCCCTCGTCAGCCTTTTAGTCCGTGCATCACGTTTATAGACGTACAGGCATTTTGGATCAACAATGCCCACCATCCAGTTACTATGGCCTTTCGACATACGTCTGGTAGGCATCATCCGCCCCGGCAGGGCGAGGGTGAAGGGTCTTGGTGCTCCCTTGCCTGAAAAGTAATCTATTTCATTCGTCAATGTAATGCTCCGAAATGCCAGGCACCCACTCTCAGCAGCCCGCAGTAGCTTTTGTCGTTCACACTCCCTGGGATGATGCAGTAGCCGTTTGCCAGTCGGTTCGCAGACTGTCCATTGGCCAGAGGCCGTTACCGACCGGGTGTCAAAGTTTGATTCGGGTTGAGGTGGTGGACACTGACTCGCAGCGGTTTGGGCAACATCCATGGTAATACTCCTTTTAAACTTATTATTTATCTGCTTTCGTTTGGGGATTCTTTCGTCGTTGGACTAACTGGCCGGTGAAAAGTTCCATTTCATACCAGTCGTGCTTTCTAACTCCCTATTGAGGTTGTCGCAAAACTCTGGTTCCCATGCTTTTAGGCCCTGTGGGTCCCAGCGTGGGAACCCATACTTATCTCGCGCTGCAGAGTCCGTTTTTCAGGGGAGGTATGCATTCCCACGCAGCTCACACCACTCTGCACGGCAACTGCGCATCCATGCAGTCGTACTCTTAATCAAGCTTTGCCATCTTCTCTGGCACCAGCATTTCCCATTCTTTCCGGAGTTCGTCATTGGTAAAGTAGGGACGTTTCTCGCTGACCACGGCAATACCTCGCTGTTTCAGTATTCCCCGGGCTTCCTCCGAAAGCAGTGTTGCCTGCGTCAAGGTGCCCAGGTTCATCTGTATACCTTTGCTACTCAGCCGTTGTACCTCTTGCTCTATTGCCTGTTGTGTTGCCGGGCTCAGCAGCGACGGGTCATGTTCGTACTGCATCTTTTCCAGCAGCGTCATTCCGGCCGGAATCGCCACCTGCCTCAGGTCATACCAGCCGTTATGAATGCCATAAGTGATCCCTTTACTTTGATCAGCCTTGCAGGCCTGGTGGCTTGGGTCTGAACAGACAATGATTCCGGCCTCCTGAGCGATTTTGCGCCGGACATTGTCATCAATAAACTGGTTCATTCTCTGCACTGGCTCAGTGGTCCATTCAAAGTTTTCAGAGATCTTTGAACCATTGCCAATCAGACCGTAAACTTCGTTGTAGTTTTTTTTGCGCCAATCCCGGAGTAGTCCGGTTACCCGCGCCAGATCAGCCGCACCTTGCATGGCGGCTTCCAGATGCCGTTGGAATTCAGTTTTGTTGTCAGTATCGGAGGTAAACTGTTCGGTCAGCTGTGATGGTATGTCAAGACGTCCAGCGTCAAATCCCGAAGGTCGAGCCACTGTTAATCCGGGAAAATCAGCCCCAACCCGGCAACCACGGATAACGTCCATTCGATCCGCAAAACGTAGTATGCGCAGATACCAGCGCACGGACTCAGACAGGTTCTGCTGATCGCCGCCCCTGACATCGTTTTCCTTGCTGGTCATCGCCAGTGCCATATCCTTCAGTAGCTGTTCAGGGTAGTGCCCCGTCAGGTCCCGTTTGAAATACTCAGCTGACGTTGATTCTTCCACTGATTTGTCAACATCTTCGGCAGCTGCGTCATGATAGATAATGGCCAGAGACAGGAGTTCTTTTTCATCCGGTTTCAGGGAACACTGCTGAAATTTCTCCAGCAGTTCCATATACCAGTGCCCATTATTTCTGGCCCGCAGGACATGACTGCAACTGTGCTCTGGTTTCCACATGGTTGGCATGGTCTGACTGCCAAGGCTCTTGATGACTCGTTCCGGTCCCGGACGGCGGTAATAATGCTGCAATACCTTCAGGATGGTTGTTTCATTATCGCCAACATTGTCAGGCAGGACTGGTGGTTTGCTGAAGGCGTCCACCACAAACTGCAATGCCTTTGGTGTTTCGGTTGCCAATGGTGTTGTCTGGTTGTGAGAAGCGTCCAGACCCAATGATTGTTTCAGATTGCTGATGTCCTCCTGAGCCTGCCGGACATGCTTTGGCCAATTCTGATACAAAGGATAGGTTTCCCGTTGCTCCCACAGATTTTCAACCCATTCGATGTAATCAGCCACGGACAAATCACCAATATTCTCATTGCCGTCAAAGCAGTAATACTCCAGATCCTCTGCAAGATCATTCAGAAAGTCTTCGTCCGGGATAGCCTCATAATGAAACAAGGCCAATAAGTGGGACTGAATATGTTCGAGGGTTAGACCCTGCCTGGTTTTTGTATAAAGTGATACCTCTTTCAAACAGGCCTGATTTTGCAGTTGACTGTTGCCCCGACAGATTCGGTCAAATTCAACGATGCTCCCCGGGCAACCGATTAAAGGTAACTGACTGAGATGTTCCAGGTTCAGGAAGTCAAATGGAGCATAAGCAGCCACCAGACAATTGAATAGGCCCGCTGGTATTGCAGATTCATTCTTATCTTCCATGCATCTGATGAGCTCCAGACCAAATTCAGTCAACCTTGTCCCGCTCTGCAAAAGCAGCTGAAAACATCGGTAAGCTTCTTTCTCCTGCTGCTCCCTGATTTGCTGTTCCTGAAGCGCATTGTGTCTGAATATTTCACTATGCAGGAGAAGATCAAGCAAAGATCTGATTCCCGCCGTACGAAAAAAAAAGGGGGGCTCAACAGGCAAGCCACCAAGTTTCAATGCCAGAAGCTGCTCGTAACTGTAACAGCAGGGATTAGTCACCAGCTGGATGGCTTCTTCCAATTTGTGCACAAGATTCGGAGGAACGGTTAATTCTGAACTCAGTGCTTTTGCTCGCAAAGGCATTGGCAGCAGATTTAACAGGGCTCTGAAATGTTTAAAGGCTATGCCTTGTGAAAACGCAAAATCATGCAGAGAATGCTCATTGCTGGCCAAGTGTTCACTGTGCAGCTCATCGTCAAAATAGACCTGAACAGAGCCTGTGCGGTGGCAGTAAACGACCAGTGGCAAGGATCCAAGCTGAAACTCCTTTTCACACTCACGCTTGTCCAGCAGGATATCGGATATATTCATCTCTGCATCCTTGTAAACGCAAATGCATTGGATGTCTTCCTTCCTGTAGTGGGCGAGTAACAGTTCCGGGAAATCATCTATACGGGTACATTGACCAGATTTCAACTTTGGCAAACTAAACGTCCCATTCGCCTGCAGATGCCCCGAGGTGAAACGAGGATAAACTCTCCAGATGACCTGATCGCCACGCTCAAGACGTTTATCGAGCACAGATTGCAGATGAGGCAGTAGTTTTACTTCCAGTTTATCCGGAGTTAAGTCAGGCTCTACCATCAGCTTCCTGGTAATCGCGTTACGTTTATAAGCATACAGGCATTGTGGATCAACAATGCCTACCATCCATTTACCAAACCCTACCCCAATGCGCGCGTTAGGCATCATCCTCCCCGGAAGGGCGAGGGTGAAGGGTCTTGGTGCTCCCTTGCCAGAAAAGTATTTTCTTTCTCTGGACAAATCAATGCGCCTGAGCGCCAGACGTCCACTCTTAGCAGCCCGCAGTAGCATTTGCCGTTCACACTCTCTGGGATGATGTAGTAGCCGTTTGCCAGTCGGTTCGCAGACTGTCCATTGGCAAGAGGCTGTTACCGACTGGGTGTCAAAGTTTGATTCGGGTTGAGGTGGTGGGCACGGACTCACAGCGGTCTGGGCAACATCCATGGTAATACTCCTGTGTAACTTATTGTTTTCCTCCTGCTCTCGTTTGGAGGGATTCTGAAGCCCTTAGAGTAACTGACCGCTGTAAAGTTCCGTCTCAGCTATATTTTTTTAGCGAGATCAAATAATTGTGCATGCCCGCCCTTCTGGCGCATTGTCCTGAGCATCAGGACTGGCTGTCTTCTTTGGCACCAGCATTTTCCATTCTCTCGGGAGGCCATCATCGGTAAAGTAGGGGCGTTTTTCGCTGACCACGGCAATCCCCCGCTGTTTCAGCACTTTCTGGGCTTTCTCCGAAGCCAGCGTTTTTTGCGTCAGGGTGCCCAGGTTCATCTGTATACCTTCGCTCTTCAGCCGCTGCACCTCTTGCTCTATTGCCTTTTGTGTTGCCGGGCTCAGCAGCGACGGGTCATGTTCGTACTGCATCTTTTCCAACAATGTCATTCTGGCCGGAATCGCCACCTGTCCCAGATCATACCAGCTGTTATGAATACCATAAGTGACCCCTTTGTTCTGATCAGCCTTGCAGGTTCGGTGTCTGGGGTCTGAACAGACAATCATTCCAGCCTTCCGGGCCATTTTGCGCCGAACATTGTCATCAATAAACTGGTTCATTCTCTGCACTGGCTCGGTTGTCCATTCAAAGTTCCCAGAGATCTTTGAGCCATTGGCATTCAGACCGTAGACTTGTGTGTAGTTTTTTTTGCGCTGATCGTAAAGTGGCCATGTTACCCGCGCCAGATCAGCCGCACCGTGCATGGCGGCTTCCAGATGACGTTGGAATTCGGTCTTGTTGCGAGACCCGGAGGTAAGCCTTCTGGTCAGCTGTGGTGGTAAGTCGAGACGTGTGGCGTCAAAACCCAGAGTTCGAGCCACTGTTAATCCGGGAAAATCAGCCCCAACCCCGCAACCACGGATAACGTCCATTCGATCTGCAAAGCGTAATATGCGCAGATACCAGCGCACGGACTCAGACAGGTTCTGCTGATCGCCGCCCTTGACATCGTTTTCCTTGCTGGCCATCGCCAGTGCCATATCCTTGAGTAGCTGTTCAGGGTAGTGCCCGGCCAGGTCCCGTTTGAAGTAATCAGCTGACCTTGATTCTTCCACGGATTTGTCAACATCTTCGGCAGCGGCGTCATGATAGATAATCGCCAGAGACAGGAGTTCTTTTTCTTGTTTTCTCAGGGAACACAGCTGAAATTTCTCCAGCAATTCCATATACCAGTGCCCATTATTCCTGGCTCTCAGGACATGACTGCAACTGTGCAGGGGTTTCCACACTGCTGGCATGGTCTGTCTGCCAAGGCTCTGGACCACTCGTTCCGGTCCCGGACGGCGGTAATAATGTTGTAATACCTTCAGGATGGTTTTTTCATTATCGCCGACATAATCAGGCATGACTGGTGATTTGCTGAATGCATCCACCATAAACTGTAATGCCGCTGGTGCCTTGGCTGCCAATGCCGTTGCTGATGCGCCAGAATCGTCCTGATCGAGAGATTGTTTCAGGTCCGCAATGTCCTGCTGAGCCCGCCAGACATGCTCTGGCCAATTCTGGTAGAAAGGGTGCTTTTTCCTTTGATGCCATAGTTTTTTAAGCCATTTGATGTAATCTTGCAGAGAAAAATCATCAATAATCTTCCTCTCTCCTTCATGGTATCTACCCGGCACATGGGATTTAAAATGATCTATGGAGGCTTTTTTCAGAACTGCCCCGTAACGAAACAGAGCCAGTAGTTGGCACTGGACGTTGTCGAGAGTTGGAGGGTTATAGTCATGGGGATAATGCAACATCTTTTCCAGACTGCTCTGCAGCTGTCGTTGACTGAGTCTCTGGCAGATTCGGTCAAATTCAACAATACCTCCCGGGCAATCGGTTAACGGTATTCTACTGAGATGTTTGAGGGTCAGATAATCAAGTGGAGCAGAGACAGCCACCATATAATTCAATACGCCCGCTGGCATTATCGGTTCCATGAAAGTCTTCATACAGGCCCTTTTGGAAATGTCACCCCTCAGCCTTGCTCCGCTCTGCAGAAGCAGCCGAAGTAAGCGACAAGCTTCTTCTTCCTGTTTCTTTGTTTGCTCATGCTCTGACCAAGCGTGCCTGCGAATCTCGGAAGACACCAACATTTCAAGCAAAGACTGACGAACGCCTTTGTGAAAAAAATGCTGGTGAATGGGCAAGCCGCTTTGTTTTAATTCCAGAAGTTTCTCATAGCTGTATGAAGAGGGATTTTTTACCAGCTTGATGGCCTGTTGTAATTTGTGTCTAAAATCTGCCGAGATGGTCAATTCTGAACTCAATGCCTCTGCCCGCAAAGACATGGGTAGTAGATTCAACACAGCTTTGAAATGTTCCGGGGCTATGCCCTGTGAGAACGCAAAATTATCCAGAGAACGCTCATTCATGGTCAGACGTGAATTGTTCAGCTCATCATCAAAATAAACCTGAACAGAACCTGTGTGTTGGCAATAAACAACCAGAGGCAAGGGTTTAAGCTTCAGTGCATCTTCACACTCACGCTTGTCCCGCAGGATATCGGAAATATTTATCTGTGCGTCCTTATAAACGCAAATGCATTTGATGTCTTCCTTGTTGTAGTGGGTGAGCACCAGTTCCGGGAAATCACCAGAGAAGGGAAAATGCCCGGGTTTCAATTTCGGTAAACTGAACGTCCCATTGGTTCGCAGATGTCCCGAGGTGAAAGAAGCAGGATAAACTTGCCAGAAGACTTGATTGCCTCGCTCAAGACGTCTATCAAGCAATGATCGCAGATGAGGCAGCAGTTTTATTTCCAGTTTTTCCGGTGTTAAGCCAGACTCCGTCATCAGTCGTTTGGTTCCTGCGTTGTATTTATAAACATACAGGCATTGTGGATCAACAATGCCTACCATCCATTTACCAAACCATTCTGGTACGCGCTCGGTGGGCATCATCTCCCCAGACAAGGCGAGGGTGAAGGGCCTTGGTGCCCCCTTGCCGGAAAAGTAATTTTTTTCTTTAGTCCATTTAATTCGCCGAAATGCCAGGCGTCCGCTCTCAGCGGCCCACAGTAGCTCTTGTCGTTCACACTCTCTGGGATGACGCGGTAGCAGCTTGCAGGTTGATTCCCTGACTGCCCATTGGCCTGAGGCAGTTGCCGACTGGGTGTCAATTTTTGTTTCAGTTGAGGGGGGGCTTGCAGAGGTTTGGGCAACATGCATGGTAATACTCCAGCAAAGCTTATTATTTACCCACTTCCGTATAGGTGGATTCTAAAGTCTTTGGAGTCACTGGTTGGTAAAAAGTTCCATTAGGAGGCTGACCGAGAATAGCGCCCGTCTAGGCGACCCCGTCTAGGCGACCCCGTCTAGGCGACCCCGTAGCGAGGACGGCAGAAAATTGAGGATGAAAATTCGGTTTTGTGAGGATTGCGCCTTGCAAGCGCGTAAAATCTTGTGACCTGAAATGGTCATCGCGGTAAAGCTGTGGTCGGCAGCCGTGTACCGAGTCTTGCGTGGTAGAAGGTAACGACTACTGCGAAGCGTAGACAGGGTGATAACAGGCCGTAACGTCTGCTAAGGGATAATTAGCCCCGAAATTGAACGTGGTTGAAGTGGCTGACCTTCTTTCTCAATGGGGAAAGCGGAAGTCGGGAGCTCCGCTAATGACAAGGCATCCCGACTGCTTCCGGGGTTCGTACCCACGGCATGTTATCGAATGATTTTACGTGAACAAGGGAGATCCTGAACGTTCAGGCGGAGCCTGTAGGGTCCGACGAGCCTGTAAAGCAAGAACGACTTGATGACGTTCAGGAAGTCAGACCAGCTGATAGTACTCCGAGGCGGGGAGAGCCCGTCACATGGGGAAGCGGCTGGCGGTATTTGAGCCTTTCCAGGGAAACATGGGCTCCACATCTGAGGGAGTTACGGTCTTTTACGCAGTGAGAAGGTAAACCAGCCATGGCAACGGGACTGGAGAGGGTAGCAGCGAAAGCCCGGAGTTATCCGAAACTTCGCTTCACAAGTCTGGCACATCATATTACCCCGGCGAGCCTGTGTATGAATCTGAACAAGATTCCACACAACACATCGCCCGGAGTCGATGGGCTGACTGTCGAAGAGACAAAGAAAGACTTTAAGCGGTGGTTGCAACAGACACTGACGTCTATCCATCGGCAAGGCTACAAGGCACCGCCGGTCAAAAGGGCATGGATACCCAAGCCGGGGAAAAAGGAAAAGCGCCCTCTGGGTGTTCCCTGCATCAATGACCGGGCTTTGCAGCGAAGTGTTGCTGATGTGCTGAATGCTATTTATGAGCAGGACTTTTTGCCCTGTTCCATGGGTGGCAGGCCACGACTGGGAGCGCACCATGCCCTGTCCACTTTTAACGAGGTGGTTTCAGGCCGAAAGGTCAGCTGGGTGCTGGAAGCGGACTTGAAGAACTTCTTTGGGAGTCTTGACCATGGATGGCTGCTTCGTTTTGTGGAACACCGGGTCGGTGATCCCAGAATCCTGAACCTTATACGGCGCTGGTTGAAAGCCGGGGTGATGGAGGCCGGGGAGTTGCAAGAGTGTGAAGAAGGTACGCCTCAGGGTGGGCCGATCAGCGTAGTTCTGAGCAACCTGTACCTGCATTATGTGCTTGACCTCTGGTTCGAGTGCAAGGTCAAGCCCCGGCTAAAAGGCGAGGCATGGCTGATCAGGTATATTGATGACTTTGTGGTGTGTTTTCAGTATCGCAGTGATGCGGAGCGGTTCATGAATGTGCTGCCACAGCGACTGGAGAAATTTGCGTTGAAACTGGAGCCGGATAAAACCCGGTTAGTCAGGTTCGGACGTTTTGCCAGTCGTGGGGGAAGACGATCGGAAACGGTTTACTTCCTTGGCTTTACGCACTACTGCACAAGGAATCTGAAAGGAAACTTCATGGTGGGAAGGAGAACGGAAAAATCCCGCCTAAGACGCAGCATAGCCAAACTGAAGGAACTGCTGAGACGAATACGCCATGATCCGCTGCACGAACAAGTGACAGCGATCAATCGACGGTTGAGTGGGCATTATGCGTATTACGGTCTGGGAGGAAACTTCCGAAGTATGGAGAAGCTTTACCGGTTTGTTGACCGCTACTGGTACAAGATGCTGTGTAGCCGATGCCGGAAAGGCAAGATTCCATGGGAAAAGTACCATAACCTCAAGCAGCTTCTGCCGCTACAGAAACCGAGGATAATGCTGCCTTTTATGGCAATGAAATCCATGGCTGTGCTGTGAGTCAAATATCGAAGAGCCCGGTGCGGGAAATCCGCACGCCGGGATCTGAGGGGGTTGGAGCTACAATTGGTAGCTCCTTCTACCCGGTGAATAGCGAGCTATTTGACGAACAAAAGCGGATTTTCAGACCAATTTGATGCCGCCGCACGACTGCATGGATGCAGGAGCTAGAGCAACGCAGGAGCAGTTGCCGACGACTGCATGGATGCAGGAGCTAGAGCAACGCAGGAGCAGTTGCCGCGTAGGGCAGACTATTCTCGGCCAGGCATCCTGGCAGATGCCCCGAGGTTAAAGAGGCTGTCGCAAAACTCTCCCCAGCGTGGGAATGAGTTGACTCCAGTCATTCCCGGCTTTATTCCCGTCATCCCCGCGAAGGAGGCTGTCGCAAAACTCTTCATTCTCGTCATTCCCGCGAAGGCGGGTGTCACAAAACCCTCTCCAGCGAGGGAACGAGTTGACTCCCGTCATTCCCGGCTTCATTCTCGTCATTCCCGCGAAGGCGGGAATCCACACAGACTCACCACCAGAACCATACTGCCCGATGCCCCCTTGGCCTTGTCATCCCCGAGAAGGCAGAGATCCACCGTTGGCGCTGGATTCCCGCCTTCGCGGGAATGACGACCTCTGAGCATGGGAACAAGCTGTTGGAGTTTTGCGACACCCTCAGAGCGTGGGAACGAGTTGTTAGAGTTTTGCGACAGTCTCGAAGGCGGGAATCCACACAGACTCACCACCAGAACCATACTGCCCGGTGCCCCCCTGGCCTTGTCATCCCCGAGAAGGCAGAGATTCACCGTTGGCGCTGGATTCCCGCCTTCGCGGGAATGACGACCTCAGAGCATGGGAACGAGTTGTTGGGCTTTTGCGACAGCCTCGAAGGCGGGAATCCACACAGACTCACCACCAGAACCATACTGCCCGGTTCCCCCCTGGCCTTGTCATCCCCGAGAAGGCAGAGATCCACCGTTGGCGCTGGATTCCCGCCTTCGCGGGAATGACGACCTCTGAGCATGGGAACAAGCTGTTGGAGTTTTGCGACACCCTCAGAGCGTGGGAACGAGTTGTTAGAGTTTTGCGACAGTCTCGAAGGCGGGAATCCACACAGACTCACCACCAGAACCATACTGCCCGGTGCCCCCCTGGCCTTGTCATCCCCGAGAAGGCAGAGATTCACCGTTGGCGCTGGATTCCCGCCTTCGTGGGAATGACGACCTCAGAGCATGGGAACGAGTTGTTGGGCTTTTGCGACAGCCTCGAAGGCGGGAATCCACACAGACTCACCACCAGAACCATACTGCCCGATGCCCCCTTGGCCTTGTCATCCCCGAGAAGGCAGAGATCCACCGTTGGCGCTGGATTCCCGCCTTCGCGGGAATGACGACCTCTGAGCATGGGAACAAGCTGTTGGAGTTTTGCGACACCCTCAGAGCGTGGGAACGAGTTGTTAGAGTTTTGCGACAGTCTCGAAGGCGGGAATCCACACAGACTCACCACCAGAACCATACTGCCCGATGCCCCCTTGGCCTTGTCATCCCCGAGAAGGCAGAGATCCACCGTTGGCGCTGGATTCCCGCCTTCGCGGGAATGACGACCTCTGAGCATGGGAACAAGCTGTTGGAGTTTTGCGACACCCTCAGAGCGTGGGAACGAGTTGTTAGAGTTTTGCGACAGTCTCGAAGGCGGGAATCCACACAGACTCACCACCAGAACCATACTGCCCGATGCCCCCTTGGCCTTGTCATCCCCGAGAAGGCAGAGATCCACCGTTGGCGCTGGATTCCCGCCTTCGCGGGAATGACGACCTCTGAACATGGGAACAAGCTGTTGGAGTTTTGCGACACCCTCAGAGCGTGGGAACGAGTTGTTAGAGTTTTGCGACAGTCTCGAAGGCGGGAATCCACACAGACTCACCACCAGAACCATACTGCCCGATGCCCCCTTGGCCTTGTCATCCCCGAGAAGGCAGAGATCCACCGTTGGCGCTGGATTCCCGCCTTCGCGGGAATGACGACCTCAGAGCATGGGAACGAGTTGTTGGGCTTTTGCGACAGCCTCGAAGGCGGGAATCCACACTGACTCACCACCAGAACCATACTGCCCGGTGCCCCCCTGGCCTTGTCATCCCCGCGAAGGCAGAGATCCACCTTGGCGCTGGATTCCCGCCTTCGCGGGAATGACGACCTCAGAGCATCGGAACAAGCTGTTGGAGTTTTGCGACACCCTCGATCCAGCGTGGGAACGAGTTGTTGGAGTTCTGCGACAGTCCCTTAAACGGTGAGGATAAGTTCTCCAGAAGACTTGATCAGCATGCTCAAGAAGTCTACCAAGCAACGATTGCAGATCAGGCAGTAATTTTACTCTCAGATTATCCGGAGTTGCGTCAGACTCCGCCAGAAGCCGTCTCGTGGATGCGTTACGTTTATAGAGATAGAGGCATTGTGGATCAACCATGCCTAGCATCCATTTACCATACCTTTGTGGTACGGGCCCGATGGGCATCATTCCCCCAGGCAGGGCGAGGGTAAAGGGTCTTGGTACTCCTTTACCCGAAAAGTAATCTTCTTCTTTAGTCAATTCAATTCGCCGGAACGCCAGAAGCCCACTCTTAGCGGCCCGCAGTAGCTCTTGTCGCTCTGATTCCCTGGGGTGGCAGGGTAGTAGCTTGCTGGTTGATTCGCAGACTGTCCAGTGGCCGGAGGCAGTCACGGACTGGGTGTCAAAATTTGCTTGAGAAGGAGTGCACGGGCTGGCAGAGACACCCATTCCCTGGGCAACATTCATGGTTTTCCTCCGATCTTGCTATTCACCCTTTAAATCAGTGGTTGTCAACAGGCAATCCACGGGAATTTTTTTTAGGTGGCGTGGTTATTTCTGAACGTGCTTTACGATGATGGCGAGAGTTTTTTCTATTTTGTCAAAATGTTCGTCGTGCTGGTCAAAACGTTTGTCGTGCTGGTCAAAACGTTTGTCGAGCTGGTCAAAACGTTCGTCGTGCTGGTCAAAACGTTCGTCGTGCTGGTCAAAACGTTTGTCGAGCTGGTCAAAACGTTTGTCGTGCTGGTCAAAACGTTTGTCGTGCTGGTCAAAACGTTTGTCGTGCTGGTCAAAACGTTTGTCGTGCTGGTCAAAACGTTCGTCGTGCTGGTCAAAACGTTTGTCGTGCTGGTCAAAACGTTTGTCGTGCTGGTCAAAACGTTCGTCGTGCTGGTCAAAACGTTTGTCGAGCTGGTCAAAACGTTCGTCGTGCTGGTCAAAACGTTTGTCGTGCTGGTCAAAACGTTTGCGGTTCTCAGACTGGTAAGCCTCTATCTTGCGGTCTTGCCGTTCAAACATGAGCCGGGTCTCTCGCTGGTTTTCGAGCACAATCTTCTGTGTTTCCCCAGTAACCTCAATGAGCCGGTGTACAGCGTTATCCAGCGATTCAAAATGGGATTCAAGCCTCTCTACACGAAGTTCCAGTGACATAATGCGTACCATTATCATTTGTTGTAGGAGCAGTCAGCATAGCAGACATTGAGAGAGTGCACAGAGACACCTGACACTTACTTAAGGGGGGCTTTTGCCGTTCCTGAAGTGACTGGTTCGCTCTGAGCATCAGGCTTGAATATCTCCTTAGGCACCAGCATTTCCCGTTCTCTCGGGAAACCTTGGTTGGTCAAGAAGGGACGCTTCTCGCTGACCACGGCAATACCCCGCTGTTCCAGCACCTTTCGGGCTTCCTCCGAAGTCAGCGTGGTTTGCGTCAAGGTGCCCGGATTCATCCGAATACCTTCGCTCTTCAGCCGCTGCACCTCTTTCGCCAATGCTTTTTGTGTTGCCGGGCTCAGCAGCGACGGGTCATGTTCGTACTGCATCTTTTCCAGCAGCGTCATTCCGGCCGGAATCGTCACCTGCCTCAGATCATACCAGCTGTTATGAATACCTCGAGTGATCCCTTTTTTCTGATCCGCCTTGCAGGCTTGGTGACTGGGGTCTGAACAGACAATAATGCCGGCCTCCTGAGCCATTTTGCGGCGGACGTTGTTGTCAATAAACTGGTTCATTCTCTGCACTGGTTCAGTTGTCCATTCAAAGTTTTCAGAGATCTTTGAAGCATCGCTATTCAGACCGTAGACCCGGGTGTAGTTTTTTTTGCGCCGATCTTGAAGTTGCCCGGTTACCCGCGCCAGATCAGCCGCACCGTGCATGGCGGCTTCGAGATGACGTTGGAATTCAGTCCTGTCGTCAGGCTCGGCGGTAAAATCTCCAGTCAGCTGTGGTGGTATGTCAAGACGTGTAGCGTCAAAACCCTGAGTTCGAGTCGCTGTTAATCCGGGAAAATCAGCCCCAATCCCAGAACAACGGATAAAGTCCATTCGATCCGCAAAGCGTAATATGCGCAGATACCAGCGCACAGAGTCAGGCAGGTTCTGTTCATCCTTACCCTCGACATCGTTTTCCTTGCTGACCATTGCCAGCACTATATTCTCCAGCAGCTGTTTGGGGTAGTGCCCGGTCAGGTCGCGTTTGAAGTACTCGGCTGACCTTGTTTCTTCCGCTGATTTGTCAACATCTTCGGCAGCAGCGTCATGGTAGATAATCGCCAGAGACAGGAGTTCTTTTTCTTGTTTGCTCAGGGAACACTGTTGAAATTTCTTCAGCAATTCCATATACCAGTGCCCATTATTCCTGGCTCGCAGGACATGACTGCAACTGTGCAGGGGTTTCCACACGGCTGGGATGGTCTGTCTGCCAAGGCTCCGGACCACCCGTTCCGGTCCCGGACGGCGGTAATAATGCAGCAATACCTTTAGAATGGTTTTTTCATTATCGCCGACAGTATCTGGCAGGACCGGCGGCTTGCTGAAGGCGTCCACCACAAACTTTAATGCCGCCGGTGCCTGAGCTGTCAATGCTGTTGCCGATGGGCCAGAATCGACCTGATCGAGAGATTGTTGCAGGTCCCTGATGTCCCGCTCAGCCTGCCGGACATGCTCTGGCCAATTCTGGTACAGAGAATGTGTTGCTCGTTGATCCCACAGTTTTTTAAGCCATGTGATGTAATCATCCGCAGAAAAATCAGCAATAACTTTCTCACCTTCACGATATTCCTTTTGCAGACAGGATTGAAAAGATTTCAGAAAGTTTTTGTTCAGGGAAGCTCCGAAGGAAAACAGGGCTAGTAAGTGAGACTGGACGGTGTCGAGAGTGGCGCGGCAACGATCGTTCAAATCTTGTCGCAATATCTGTTCCAGAGCGTCCTGCCGTTGCTGTTGACTAAGCCTCTGGCAAATGCGGTCAAATTCAACAAGGGCTCCCGGACAGGCGGACAAAGATATCCTCCTGAGATGGAGCAGAGTCAGGAATTTAAATGGTCTAAAGGCTGCCAGCATACAATTCATAATGCCCGGTGGCATTGTATAAGAGAAAGAGTCGTCCATCCGTTCAATGAATTTCAAACACCACTCTTTCGGCAGACTTGCCCCACTTTGCAAAATCAGCCGAAACATTCGGTCGGCTGTTTCCTCCTGTTTCTGACTTTGCTCCTGATCCGTCTGTTCGTTTCTGAACATTTCCTGAGTCAGGAGCATATCAAGCAAAGATTTAAAATGTCCTTTCTGAAAAAAAGGCTGGTGAATTGCCAAGCCACTCTGTTTTAATTTCAGAAGTTCCTCGTAACTGTAATAACGAGGATTACTGACCAGTTTGATGGCCTGTTGTAACTTGTGACTGGCATCTGGGGAGACGGTTAATTCCGAACTCAGTGCCTCTGTCCGCAAAGACATTGGCAGTAGATTCAACATGGCTCTGAAATTTTCCGGGGCTATGCCCTGTGAAATCGCAAAATAATCCATAGAATCCTCATTCCTGGCCAGGTGTTTATTGTTCAGCTCATCATCAAAATAAACCTCAACAGAACCTGTGCGATAGCAATATATAACCAGAGGCAGGGATTTAATCTTCAATACCTTTTCACACTGACGCTTGTCCCCCAGGATCTCGGCAATATTTATCTGTGCATCTTTGTATGCACAGAAGCATTTGATGTCTTCTTTGTCATATTGGGTGAGCACCAGTTCCGGGTAGTCGAGAAAAGGGATGTCATTGTCGTATTTCAATTTTGGTAAACTGAACGTTCCATCCTCTTGCAGATGTCCCGAGGTAAAACGATGAGGATAAACTCTCCAGATGACCTGATTACCATGCTCAAGACGTCTATTGAGCGATGATTGCAGATCAGGCAGTAGTTTTGCTCGCAGTGTTTCCGGAGTGGCACTTGAATCTATCAGCAAACGTCCGGTATATCCATCAAATTTATAGACATACAGGCATTGTGGATCAACAATGCCTACCATCGATTTACCAAAATCTATTTTTGGAATGGGCTTAGTGGGCATCATTCCCCCCGGCAGGGCGAGTGTGAAGGGTCTTGGTGCCCGCTGACCCGAGAAGTAATCGTTTTCTTCAGTCAATCTGATTCGCCGAAACGCCAGGCGTCCAGTCTCAGCGGCCTGCAGTAACTCTTGTCGCTCAGATTCCCTGGAAGGACCGGGTAGCAGCCTTCTGGTCGATTCGCAGACTGTCCATTGGCCAGAGGCCGTTACCGACTGGGTGTCAGACTTTGATTGCGTGGGAGGGTAAAGGTTTGCAGAGGTTCCCGTTCCCTGGGCAACATTCATGGTAATACTCCTGTAAAATTATTACTTACCCACTTTCCTGTGGGGGGCTACCTTTTTTTGGAGTCACTGGCTGGCGAAAAGTTCCATGATCGAGGCGGGAGAGTATGAATACACACCAAACTAGTACCTCTATAATTTTTCCATAAGTTCTTCACAAATAGGAAAAATTGTTTTAAATAATTCCTCTTTATCTTTTCCTGCTTTGTCTGGGTGTATTCTTAATACCAGCTTTTTATATTTTTTCCTGAACTCATCTCTGCCTGGTATTCCTTGTATTTTAAAATCGGATAAGTTGGGGTCAATTAATAGACGATTATACCTCTCAAGTAACTGAGCTATGTGAGTCATTTCAACAGATTCATAAGTTTTGTATGAGTTATCTGACCTTGACGAACGGCTATCAGATTCAGCCTCAGACTCTGAGGAATGACTGCGATCAGATCCATAACGAGTTTTTCCTGACGAAGGGCTATCAGCCTCAGACTCTGAGGAATGACTGCGATCAGATCCGTAACGAGTTTTTCCTGACGAAGGGCTATCGGCCTCAGAGTCAGACGCTGAGGAATAACTGCGATCAGATCCGTAACGAGTTTTTCCTGACGAAGGGCTATCGGCCTCAGAGTCAGACGCTGAGCAATAACTGCGATCAGATCCGTGACGAGTTTTTCCTGGCGAAGGGCTATCAGCCTCAGAGTCAGACGCTGAGCAATAACTGCGATTAGATCCGTAACGAATTTTTCTTGACGAAGGGCTATCAGCCTCAGAGTCAGACGCTGAGCAATAACTGCGATCAGATCCGTAACGAGTTTTTCTTGACGAAGGGCTATCAGCCTCAGAGTCAGACGCTGAGCAATAACTGCGATCAGATCCGTAACGAGTTTTTCTTGACGAAGGGCTATCAGCCTCAGAGTCAGACGCTGAGCAATAACTGCGATCAGATCCGTAACGAGTTTTTCTTGGCGAAGGGCTATCAGCCTCAGAGTCAGACGCTGAGCAATAACTGCGATCAGATCCGTAACGAGTTTTTCCTGACGAAGGGCTATCAGCCTCAGAATCAGACGCTGAGCAATAACTGCGATCAGATCCGTAACGAGTTTTTCTTGACGAAGGGCTATCAGCCTCAGAGTCAGACGCTGAGCAATAACTGCGATCAGATCCGTAACGAGTTTTTCTTGGCGAAGGGCTATCAGCCTCAGAGTCAGACGCTGAGCAATAACTGCGATCAGATCCGTAACGAGTTTTTCCTGACGAAGGGCTATCAGCCTCAGAGTCAGACGCTGAGCAATAACTGCGATCAGATCCGTAACGAGCTTTTCCTGACGAAGGGCTATCAGCCTCAGAATCAGACGCTGAGCAATAACTGCGATCAGATCCGTAACGAGCTTTTCCTGACGAAGGGCTATCAGCCTCAGAATCAGACTCTGAGCAATAACTGCGATCAGATCCGTAACGAGTTTTTCTTGGCGAAGGGCTATCAGCCTCAGAGTCAGACGCTGAGCCATGACTGCGACCAGATCCGTAAACAGTTTTTGTTGACGAACAGCTATAAGTCTCAGAGTCAGACTTTGCCGCTGACCAACGACCGTGATCAGACCCGTAAACAGTTTTTGTTGACGAACGGCTACCAGTCTCAGAGCAAGATGTTAACTCTGACAAACTGTAGCTTTCAGATTTGAAACCGGTCTTTTTTGACGAATGACTATCAGTTTCGGAACTCGATGAGATTATTCTTTCAGAAACCTTTGTCTGTTTTTGATGCCTTCCATACTTTTTTGGTATTTCCTTTTTTTTCTCCCTATTGTCAGGTTTATCTTCCCTTAACCGAAATGAGGAGCGTATACCGGCTTTGCTGCCAACATTATTCATGTTGAACTCCTGTTTATTAAATTACCCGGGACAGGCTCATTGCGAATGGCCTCAATAGTTAGAGTGATTAACTGGGAAAAAGTTCCGGCAAGGTCCTGTTGCCCGAAGCGGCATGGACTTCATAGCAAGATCAAAGGACTGTTCATGCCAACCTGCTGGCGTATTCTCAATCAGGCTTTGCTATCTTTTTTGGCACCAGCATTTTCCGTTTTCTCGGGAAGCCATCGTTGTTAAAGTAGGGACGCTTCTCGCTGACCACAACAATCCCCCGCTCCCTCAGCACTTTTTGGGCTTCTTCCGAATACAGCGTTTCCTGGGTCAAGGTGCCCGGATTCATCCGTATACCTTCGCTCTTCAGTCGCTGCACCTCTTGTGCTATGGCCTGTTGTGCTGTCTGGCTGAGCAGCGAAGGGTCATGTTCGTACTGCATCTTTTCCAGCAGCGTCATTGCGGCCGGAAGCTCTACCTGCCCCAGGTCATACCCGCTGTTATGAATACCATAAGTGATTCCTTTGTTTTGATCCGCCTTGCAGGCTTGGTGGTTGGGGTCTGAACAGACAATAATCCCGGCCTCCTGAGCGATTTTGCGCCGGACATTGTTGTCAATAAACTGGTCCATTCTCTTTACCGGCTCAGTGGTCCATTCAAAGTTTTCAGAGATCTTTGCGCCATTGTCGTCCAGACCGTAGACTTTGATGTAATCTTTTTTGCGCTGGTCTTGAAGTTGCCCGGTTACCCGCGCCAGATTGGCCGCACCGTGCATGGCGGCTTCCAGATGACGTTGGAATTCACTCTTGTTGAAAGACCAGGCGCTAAACTCACCGGTCAGTTGCGATGGTAAGTCAAGACGTGTAGCGTCAAAACCCAGAGTTCGAGTCACCGTTAATCCGGGAAAATCAGCCCCGACCCCGCAACCACGGATAACATCCATGCGATCTGCAAAGCGTAATATGCGCAGATACCAGCGCACAGCGTCAGGCAGGTTCTGCTCCTCTTTACCCTTAACATCGTTTTCCTTGCTGACTATCGCCATTGCCACATCGGCCACCAGCTTTTCAGGGTAGTGCCCAGCCAGGTCCCGTTTGAAATATTCAGCTGAACTTGATTCTTCCGCTGATTTGTCGACATCTTCGGCAGCCGCATCATGGTAGATAATCGCCAGCGACAGGAGTTCTTTTTCTTGTTCTTTCAGGGAACACTGCTGAAATTTCTCCAGCAATTCCATATACCAGTGTCCATTATTTCTGGACCGCAGGACATGACTGCAGCTGTGCAGGGGTTTCCACACGGTTGGCATGGTTTGCATGCCAAGGCTCTGGATTACCCGTTCCGGTCCCGGACGGCGATAATAATGCTGCAATACCTTCAGGATGGTTTTTTCATTATCGCCGACATTACCGGGCAGGACCGGCGCTTTGCTGAAGGCGTCCACCACAAACTTTAATGCCGCTGGTGTTTCGGTTGCCAATGGTGTTGCCAGGTTTTGAGAATCGCCCAGACCGAGAGATTGTTTCAGATCCCTGATGTCCTGCTGAGCCTGCCGGACATGCTTTGGCCAATTCTGGTAGAAAGGATAGGTTTCCCGTTTCTCCCATAGATTTCCAACCCATTCGACATAATCAGCCACGAGAAAATCATCAATGATATTCTCATCTTCTTCGCAATACACATACAGATAGGATTCAAGTTCATCCAGAACGTTTTTGTCCACGGAAGCCTGATAATGAAACAGGGCCAATAAGCTGAGCTGAATATGTTTGAGGGTTCGATTATCCAGAGTTACCACATAATTTAATACCCTTTCCAGGCAATCCTGCTGCTGCCGTTTACTGAGACCGCGACAGATACGGTCAAATTCAACGACGCATCCCGGACAGCCGGTCAAAGGGTACCACTTGAGATGTCTCAGGGTCAGGAACTCAAATGGAGCAGAGGCAGCCACAAAACAATCGAATATTCCAGCCGGGATTACAGGTACGTCGGGAGCCTCCATTTTCTTAATAAGATAAAAATACTCCTCCAGCCTCGCACCGCTGCGCAGAAGTAACTGACATAGGCGCCAGGCTTCGTCCTCCTGTTTCAGAGTCTGTTCGTGTTCTGGCTGCATGTTTCTGTACACTTCGGAACCCAGCAGCATGCCAAGTAAAGATTGAACTCTTCCTCCATGGAAAAAACACTGGTGAATTGGCAAGCCACTCTGTTTAAACTCCAGAAGCCTCTCATAACTGTAAAGAAAGGGATCACTTACCAGCTCAATGGCCTGTTGCAGTTTGTCTATGACATCCGGATCAGCTGAGACGGTTGCTTCCGAACTCAGTGCCTTTGCGCGCAAAGACATTGGCAGCAGATTCAACATGTCTCTGAAATGGTTTGGGGCCAAGCCCTGTGAAAGCGCAAAATCATTTAGAGAACGCTCATTCATGGTCAGGTACAGACTGTCCAGCTCATCAGCAAAATAGACCTGTACAGAACCTGTGCGGTGGCAATAAACAACCAGAGGCAAAGGTCCAACCTTCAATACCTTTTCACACTGGCGCTTGTCCTCCAGGATGTCGGAAATATTTATCTGTGCATCCTTGTATACGCAAAAGCATTTGATGTCTTTTTTACTGTATTTGTTGAGCAACAGTTCCGGGTAGTCAAGTGAGCGGGTGCCATCGTTGAGTTTCAATTTTGGTAAACTGAATGTCCCATCCGCCTGCAGATGGCCTGAGGTGAAACGATGAGGGTAAATTTTCCAAATGACCTGATTGCAACGCTCAAGACGTACATCGAGCAATGATTGCAAGTGAGGCAGTAGTTTTGCTATCAGTTCTTCCGGAGATGCGCCGTACTGGAGGTTTCTGGTCTCTGCATTACGTTTGTAGACATACAGGCATTGTGGATCAACAATGCCTACCATCCATTTGCCATAACGTTCTGGCAAAGGCTGGGTGGGCATCATTCTCCCTGGCAGGGCGAGGGTGAAGGGTCTTGGTGCCCCCTTAACTGAAAAGTAATTGTCTTCTTCAGTCAATCCAATTCGCCGAAACGCCAGGTGTCCACTTTCAGCGGCCAGCAATAGCTTTTGTCGCTCAGACTCTCTGGAAGGATCGGCTAGCAGCCTGCTGGTGGATTCGCAGACTGTCCATTGGCCAGAGGCCGTTACCGACTGGGTGTCAGACTTTGATTGCGGAGGCGGGTAAAGGCTTGCAGAGGCTCCTGTTCCTTGGGCTGCATCCATGGTAATACTCCTGTAAAATAAATTACTAACCCATTTCCATGAGGGTGTCGCAAAACTCTCTCAAGCGTGGGAACGAGTTGACTCCTGTCATTCCCGGCTTCATTCTCGTCATTCCCGGCTTCATTCTCGTCATTCCCGACTTCATTCTCGTCATTCCCGACTTCATTCTCGTCATTCCCGCGAAGGCGGGAATCCACACAGACTCACCACCAGAACCATACTGCCCGATGCCCCCTTGGCCTTGTCATCCCCGAGAAGGCAGAGATCCACCGTTGGCGCTGGATTCCCGCCTTCGCGGGAATGACGACCTCAGAGCATGGGAACAAGCTGTTGGAGTTTTGCGACAGCTTCCCATACGGGGTCTCCATTTTGTTGGAGTCACTGGCTGGCGAAAAGTTCCATCAGGTTCTTATACCATTCGTGCTATCGGTCACCCCTGCTGGTTTGCTCCGGGCATCAGGCTTTGGCATCTTCTTTGGCACCAGCATTTCCCATTCTTCCGGGTTGCCCTCGTTGTTGAAGTAGGGACGCTTATCGCTGACCACGGTAATACCCCGGTCTTCCAGCACTGACTGGGCTTTCGGCGAAAGCAGTGTTTCCCGCTTCATGGTGCCCGGATTCATTCGTATCCCTTCCCTTCTGAGCCGCTGCACCTCTTGTTCCAATGTTTGCTGAGTTGCCAGGCTCAGCAGCGACGGGTCATGTTCGTACTGCATCTTTTCCAGCAGCGTCATGCCGGCCGGAAGCTCTACCTGCCTCAGGTCATACCAGCTGTTATGAATACCATAAGTAATCCCTTTGTCCTGATCAGCCTTGCAGGCCTGGTGATCAGGATCTGAACAGACAATGATTCCGGCCTCCTGGGCTATTTTGCGGCGGACATTGTCGTCAATAAACTGGTTCATTCTCTTTACTGGCTCAGTGGTCCATTCGAAGTTTTCAGAGATTTTTGAGCCATTGCCAATCAGACCGTAGACTTTGGTGTAATCTTTGTTGCGCTGATCGTTAAGTCGCCCGGTTACCCGCGCCAGATCAGCCGCACCATGCATGGCGGCTTCCAGATGACGTTGGAATTCACTCTTGTTGTCAGGCTCGGAGGTAAACTCTTCAGTCAGCTGGGTTGGTAAGTCAAGACGTCCAGCGTCAAAACCCCAGGTTCGAGTCGCCGTTAATTGGGGAAAATCATCCCCAACCCCGCAACCACGGATAACGTCCATGCGATCCGCAAAGCGTAATATCCGCAGATACCAACGCACTGACACAGACAGGTTCTGCTCGTCTTTACCCTCAATATCGTTTTCCTTGCTGATCATTGCCTCGGCCATATCAGCCAGCAGCGCTTCAGGGTAGTGTCCAGCCAGGTCCCGTTTGAAATATTCAGCTGAACGGGTTTCTTCAGCTGATTTGTCGACATCTTCGGCAGCCGCATCATGGTAGATAATCGCCAGCGACAGGAGTTCTTTTTTGTCCGGGCGCAAGGAACACTGCTGAAATTTCTCCAGCAATTCCATATACCAGTGCCCATTATTTCTGGCCCGCAGGACATGACTGCAACTGTGCAGAGGTTTCCACACGGTTGGCAAGGTTTGTCTATAAAGGCTCCGGATCACCCGTTCTGGTCCCGGACGGCGGTAGTAATGCTGCAATACCTTCAGGATGGTTTTTTCATTATCGCCGACAAGATCAGGCAAGACCGGCGATTTGCTGAACGCATCCTCGATAAACTTTAATTCCGATGGTGTTTCGATTGTCAATGAACTTGCCAATGGGCTGGATGGGCCAGAGTCGTTCAGGCTGAGAGATTGTTTCAGATCCTTGATCTCCTTCTCAGCCTGCTCCAGATGTTCCGGCCAATTCTGGAATAAAGGATAGGTGTTCCTCTCGTCCCAGAGTTTTTTAACCCACGGGATAAAATCAGCCACAGTAAAATTATCAGCAATCTTCATTCTGCGACCGCAATATTTGTCCAGAAATAGCTGATGGCAATCCAGAGTCATTTCGTCCAGGCAAGCACCGTAATGAAAGAGGGCTAGCAAGTGGGATTTGATGATGTCGAGGGGTGGAGGTTCAAAACTCACATCCAATACCTTCATCATACGTTGCTGTATTTGCACTTGACTGAGCCCCTGACAGATTCGGTTAAATTCAACGACGTTTCCCGGGCAACCGATTAAAGGTATTCTCTCGAGATGTTTCAGGGTCAGAAAATCAAATGGACCAAAGGCAGCCACGATATAATCCATTGCGCACGCCGATATGACCTCAGATGTGCGATCGCCCATTCTTTTAATGTAGGGAATGGTTATCTCCATCCCTGCCCCGCTCTGCAGAAGCAGATGAAGTAAGCGACGCGCTTCTTTTTCATGTTCCCGGGTTTCCTCATGCGCATCGTTTGTGCCCATTTCGGAAAACAGCAACAGTTCGAGCAAAGATATATACCGTTCTCCATAATTAAAACGCTTGTGAATGGGTAAGCCACTTTGTTTTAGTTCCAAAAGCTTCTCATAATTGTATGAACAGCGATCACTTACCAATTCGATGGCCTGTTGCAATTTGTGCATAAGATCAGGTGAGAAGGTTAATTTCGAACTCAGTGTCTTTGCCCGCAAAGACATTGGCAGCAGATTCAACAGGGCTCTGAAAGTGTCCGGGTATAGGTTGTTTGAGAACGCAAAATCATTCAGTGAGCGCTCATTCCCCGCCAGGTGCCTACTGTCCAGCTCATCTTCAAAATAGACCTGAACAGAACCTGTGCGGTGGCAATAAACAACCAGAGGCAAGGGGTCAAGCTTCAATACTTTTTCACACTGACGCTTGTCCCTGAGGATATCGGAGATATTTTTCTGTGCATCGTTATAAACACAGAAGCATTTGATGTCTTCTCTGCTGTAATGGGTGAGCACCAGTTCCGGGAAATCCTTTGAGCAGGTACATAGACCCGGTTTGAATTTTGGCAAACTGAACGTTCCGTCTGCCTGCAGATGTCCCGAGGTGAAACGAGGATAAACTCTCCAGATGACTTGTTCGCCACGCTCAAGACGTCTATCGAGGGCAGATTGTAGATCAGGCAGTAGTTTTACGTGCAGATCTTCCGGACTATAGCCAGGCTCCAGCAGCCTGCCGGTCACTGCGTTACGTTTGTAGACATACAGGCATTGTGGATTAACAATGCCTACCATCCATTCGCCACGATCTTCTGGTACGCGCTGGGTGGGCATCATTGCCCCCGGCAGGGCGAGGGTGCAGGGCCTCGGTGCCCTCTTGGCAGAAAGGTATTTTTCTTCTCTGGACGACGTAATTCGCCGAAGCGCCAGACGTCCGCTGTCAGCGGCCAGCAGTAGCCCCTGTCGCACAGATTCCCTGGAAGGAGGGGTTAGCAGCTTGCTGTTCGATTTGCAGACTGTCCATTGGCCAGAGGCCGTTACCGGCTGGGTGTCAGACTGTGATTGAGCGGACGGGTAAAGGTTTGCAGAGGTTCCCGTTCCCTGGGCAACATTCATGATAATACTCCTGTAAAACTTATTACCTTCCCCACTTCCCTGGGGGGGGGGCTACCTTTTTTCTTCCTTTTTCTTTAGAACCACTGGCTGGCGAAAAGTTCCGTTAGGTTCTTTTACCATTCCTGCTATCGGCCACCTCTGTTGGTTTGCTCTGGGCATCAGGCTTCGCTATCTTCTTCGGCACCAGCATTTCCAGTCCTTTTGAGTCGTCCTCGTTGTTGAAGTAGGGACGCTTCTCGCCGACCACTTTAATGCCCCGGTCTTCGAGCACTGACTGGGCTTTCGGCGAAAGCAGTGTTTCCTGCGTCAAGGTGCCCGGATTCATCCGTATCCCTTCCCTTCTGAGCCGCTGCACCTCTTGTTCCAATGCTTGCTGAGTTGCCGGGCTCAGCAGCGACGGGTCATGTTCGTATTGCATTTTTTCCAGCAGCGTCATGCCGGCCGGAAGCTCTACCTGCCTCAGGTCATACCAGCTGTTATGAATACCATAAGTAATCCCTTTGTCCTGATCAGCCTTGCAGGCCCGGTGGTCAGGATCTGAACAGACAATGATTCCGGCCTCCCGAGCTATTTTGCGGCGGACATTGTCGTCAATAAACTGGTTCATTCTCTTGACTGGCTCAGTGGTCCACTCGAAGTTTCCAGAGATTTTTGAGCCATTGCCAATCAGACCGTAGACTTTGCTGTAATCTTTGTTGCGCTGATCGTTAAGTCGCCCGGTGACCCGCGCCAGATCAGCCGCACCATGCATGGCGGCTTCCAGATGACGTTGGAATTCACTCTTGTTGTCAGGCTCGGAGGTAAACTCTTCAGTCAGCTGCACTGGTAAGTCAAGACGTCCAGCGTTAAAACCCCGGGTTGGAGTCGCCGTTAATCCGGGAAAATCAGCCCCAACCCCGCAACCACGGATAACGTCCGTGCGATCCGCAAAGCGTAATATGCGCAGATACCAACGCACGGACTCAGACAGGTACTGCTCGTCTTTACCCTGAACATCGTTTTCCTTGCTGATCATTGCCTCGGCCATATCAGCCAGCAGCGCTTCAGGGTAGTATCCGGCCAGGTCCCGTTTGAAATATTCAGCTGAACGGGTTTCTTCAGCTGATTTGTCGACATCTTCGGCAGCCGCATCATGGTAGATAATTGCCAGCGACAGGAGTTCTTTTTCGTCCTGGCGCAAGGAGCATTGCTGAAATTTCTCCAGCAATTCCATATACCAGTGCCCATTATTCCTGGCCCGCAGGACATGACTGCAACTGTGCAGTGGCTTCCACAGCGTTGGCAAGGTTGGTTTGCGCAGGCTCCTGATCACCCGCTCTGGTCCCGGACGGCGGTAGTAATGCTGCAATACCTTCAGGATGGTTTCTTCATTATCGCCGACAAGATCAGGCAAGACCGGCGCTGTGCTGAATGCATCCTCGATAAACTTTAATGGCGATGGGCCAGAGTCGTTCAGGCTGAGAGATTTTTTCAGATCCTTGATCTCTTTCTCAGCCTGCTCCAGATGTTCTGGCCAATTCTGGAATAAAGGGTAGGTGTTCCTTTCGTCCCAGAGTGCTTTAACCCATGGGATAAAATCAGCCACGGTAAAATTATCAGCAATCTTCATAGTGCGACGGCAATAATGGTCCAGAAATGCTATAAGAGAATCCAGATTCACTTCGTCCAGGCGAGCACCGTAATGAAAGAGGGCCAGCAAGTGGGATTTGATCATGTCGAGGGGTGGAGGTTCAAAACTCACATCCAATACCTCTATCATACGATGCTGTATTTGCTCTTGACTGAGCCCCTGACAGATTCGGTTAAATTCAACGACGTTTCCCGGGCAACCGATTAAAGGTATTCTCTCGAGATGTTTCAGGGTCATAAAATCAAATGGATCAAAGGCAGCCACGATATAATTCATTACATTCGCTGGTATTACCTCAGATGTGCAATCGTCCATGTCTTTAATGAAGGGAATGGCTTCGTCTAGCTTTGCCCCACTCTGCAGAAGCAGTTGCAGTAAGCGACAGGCTTCTTTTTCATGTTCCCGGGTTTGCTCATGCTCTGGCTCATTGTTTCTGCCGATTTCGGAAAGCAGCAACAGGTCAAGCAAAGATACAGACCGTCCTTCATAAATAAAATGCTTGTGAATGGGTAAGCCACTTTGTTTTAGTTCCAGAAGCTTCTCATAACTGTATGAACAGGGATCACTCACCAATTCGATGGCCTGTTGCAATTTGTGCATAGATGAGAAGGTTAATTTCGAACTCAGTGTCTTTGCCCGCAAAGACACTGGCAGCAGATTCAACAGGGCTCTGAAAGTATCCGGGTATAACTGGTGTGAGACCGCAAAATCATTCAGTGAACGCTCATTCCCGGTCAGGTGCATAGTGTCCAGCTCATCTTCAAAATAGACTTGAACAGAACCTGTGCGGTGGCAATAAACAACCAGAGGCAAGGGGTCAAGCTCCAATACCTCTTCACACTGACGCTTGTCCCTGAGGATATCGGAAATATTTTTCTGTGCGTCGTTATAAACACAGAAGCATTTGATGTCTTCTCTTCTGTAGTGGGTGAGCACCAGTTCCGGGAAATCCTTTGAGCGGGTGCATTGACCCGGTTTGAATTTTGGCAAACTGAACGTTCCATCTGCTTGCAGATGTCCCGAGGTGAAACGGGGATAAACTCTCCAGATGACCTGTTCGCCACGCTCAAAACGTCTATCAAGGGCAGATTGCAGATCAGGCAGGAGTTTTACCTTCAGTCCTTCCGGAGTAAAGCCAGGCTCCAGCAGCCTGCTGGTCCATGCGTTACGTTTGTAGACGTACAGGCATTGTGGATCAACAATGCCTACCATCCATTCGCCATGACTTTCTGACACGCGCTCGGTGGGCATCATTGCCCCCGGCAGGGCAAGGGTGCAGGGCCTTGGTGCTCTCTTGCCAGAAAGGTATTCTTCTTCTTTAAATAAATCAATTCGCCGAAGCCCCAGACGTCCGCTCTCAGCGGCCAGCAGTAGCTTTTGTCGCTCAGACTCCCTGGAAGGACTGGGCAGCAGCTTGCTGGTTGACTTGCAGACTTTCCACTGGCCAGAGGCTGTTGCTGACTGGGTGTCAAAATCTTCTGACTGGGTGTCAAAATCTTCAAAATCTGGTTCTGATTGAGTGTCAGAATCTGGTTGATTTAGATAGCTAAGGTACGAACAGCTTCCCACTCCCTGAGTTACATTCATGGTTATAGCCCTTTAAAAGTTATTATTTACCCACTTCCCTGTGGGTGAGTCCTTAGTCTTAGAGTCACTAACTGGTAATAAAGTTCCGTTTCTACTGTCTGGGGATGTCCACCATTTAAAGCCAGGCAGCGCCTCTGACACCGGATGAATCACCGTGTTTGGCGGGTGCGATCCGGGTATTCAGCTGATCGGAGAAAACATACTTTGCGACAGCTTCCGGAAGTTCGGTATACAGTGCCTCGATATTCGACATGCCTCCACCCAGGACAATGACCTCCGGGTCAAAAATGTTGATGACACCGGCCAGTGCACGGGCCAGTGCATCAACATAATGATTGAAATGCTCAATAGCCTGCTGATCAGCATTTTGAACTCTTGCCATAACTGACTTTGCATCAGGAATTTCCAGGGCGCTGAAGCCATGGGCTTCACGGAAACGTTTGGCCATTCCCGTGCCGGATGCAAAGGTTTCAATACAGTTCTTGCGGCCACAGTAACAGTCCTGGTCCGGACCGTCGGTGTGCTTATGGTAATAGGGCAGAGGATTGTGGCCCCACTCTCCGGCAATGGCATTGGGTCCCTGAACAAGCTGGCCGTTATACACCAGTCCACCACCACAGCCCGTCCCGATAATGACACCAAAACAGCTTCTGGCACCCGCTGCTGCTCCATCGGTTGCTTCTGACAGGGCAAAGGAGTCGGCATCGTTGGCCAGCTTGACGGTTCTACCCAATCGCTGCTCAAGGTCTTCAGCAACGGTCTGATTGTTCAGGTGCAGGGTGTTGGCATTTTTCATAAGGCCTGTATCAGGACTGATAGCGCCAGGCAGGCAGAGACCAATATGGCTGGCAGGTCCATACTGTCTTTCAGTGACACGGATTAATACCTGAATGCTATCGAGAAAGTCAGGGTAATTATCCGGGGTAGGTTGTCGCTCTCGATGGATCATTTCCCCGCTATCGGAAAGCACCACAATCTCTGTTTTGGTGCCACCCACATCAATGCCAAATCGCACAGAAATACCTCGTTTATGGATCGGTTGGCTTGGCATCTGAGTTTAAACGAATAAATGAAGGTATCATTATTAAACAATTTTTGTCGTATAAATGTTGAAATCGTATACATGGCGTAATGTTTTTTCATCGTGCGACTGATCAGGAATTAATGACAACTAAACCGAAATGATCGGAAATCAGAATTATAATTGTCCACAGGTCATGCCATCACGTTTGGTTAAGTAAACAGCCCTGATTGGAGGCAATGATTGAATGCCTCTCATGGCCAAAAGTTTTTCATGGTTGATAGTGCAGGTGGAAAAACATGAGCGCAAACAAGGCTGGGCGTAATGATGTAATGCCCGTTTTGGGCAGTGAAGAGATTGCCCGGCGGGTGGTCGAGCATCTTCAACAATCGCTGGGTGTTGAGTCTGAAGAATCCGGGCCTGCAGAGTATTGGGAAGCTCTGAGTCTGGTGGTCCGTGAGATGGCTCTGCAACGTATCCGCGCAACACGCAAGAGAGAGCGTGAAGGCAAAGCCCGGCGCATTTATTACCTGTCGCTGGAATTCCTGATTGGCCGCTTGTTGGGCAACAACCTTCACAATCTGGGAATCTTCAAGCAGACAGAACAAGCCATGGCCAGCCTGGGAATGCCTCTGATTGATATTCTTGAGTATGAGCCTGATCCTTCACTGGGTAATGGCGGTCTGGGAAGACTGGCTGCCTGCTTTCTGGATTCCATGACTACCCTTGATATGCCTGCCATGGGTTACGGCATTAACTATCGATTTGGTCTCTTTCGTCAGAGCTTTGCCGGAGGCAAACAGGTGGAAACGCCTGACGGCTGGCGTGAGGAGAGTTTCCCCTGGGGTATCGAGAGAGCCAAGCGCAAGCAGCACGTCAAACTCTATGGCACCGTAAGAGAACATGCAGGTAAAGCGGTCTGGCAAGATACTCAGGAAATTTTGGGTATGCCCTGGGATGTGCCTGTCACCGGTTATGGCACAGAGACTGTTAACACTTTGCGTCTTTGGGAAAGTCGTGCAGCTCACGGTTTTGATCTGAACAGTTTTGATGCTGGCCGCTATGAGGATTCCCGTTCACAGGAAATCAGCGCCGAAAACATCAGTCAGGTACTCTATCCCAACGATAATCATCCTGCGGGTAAAGAGCTGCGGCTGATCCAGCAGTATTTCTTTGTCACCTGTTCACTGGCTGACCTGATCCATCGCTACAAGCGTGAAAACAGCGAAAGCCTGGAACGTATTGCCGACAAGGTAGCCATTCAGCTGAACGATACCCACCCTGCCATCGCTGTGGCTGAATTCATGCGCATTCTTATGGATGAAGAAGGTTTTGCATTCAACAGGGCACTGGAAATCACTCGTGAGGTGTTTACCTACACTAACCACACTTTGTTGCCAGAAGCGCTGGAAAAGTGGCCTCAGAGTCTGATTACCAGAGTACTGCCCCGCCATATGCAGATCATTCACATGGTCAACTACCACTTCCTGCATTCTGAAGTAGAGGCGGTCTGGCCGGGCGATGATACTATGAAACGTCGTCTGTCCATTATCGAAGAGCCGGATCGTCCGGGGGATGATCAAATGGTTCGTATGGCATTCCTGTCGGTTGTCGGTAGCCGCAAAGTCAACGGAGTTGCTGCCCTGCACTCAAGACTGGTTCAGGAAAAACTGTTTCCTGAATTCCATCAAATGTGGCCTGATAAAATTGTCAATGTGACCAATGGTGTTACCCCAAGGCGCTGGCTGGACTATTGCAATCCGGCATTGGCAGCCCTGATCGATGAGACTATAGAAGGCGACTGGCGAAAAGACCTTTACAAACTCGATGCTTTGAAGACTCATGCCGATGATCTGGCATTCCAGAAGCGTTTTGCGGCTATTAAACATGACAATAAAAAGCAGCTGGCAGCCGTTATCAAGGAACTCTGTGATGTTGATGTAAGCCCTGCTGCCATTTTTGACGTGCAGATCAAGCGTCTCCACGAATACAAGCGTCAGCAAATGAACCTGCTTCACATCATGGCGCTGTATCGTCGACTTCTGGATAACCCGGATCTCGATGTACCCGGGCGGGTCTTTATTTTTGGTGCCAAGGCAGCGCCTGGCTATAAAGTGGCCAAAACCATTATTCATGCCATCAACCGGGTGGCTGATCGAGTGAATAATGATCGCCGTATCAAAGATAAGCTGAAGGTGGCTTTCCTGCCTAATTATCGAGTCAGTCTGGCGGAAAAAATTATTCCTGCTGCGGATGTTTCCGAGCAGATTTCTACGGCCGGATTTGAAGCGTCCGGTACAGGTAACATGAAGTTTGCTCTAAATGGTGCCCTGACCTTGGGTACTCTTGATGGTGCCAATGTCGAGATTGCCGAAGAGGTAGGCGACGATAATATCTTTATTTTTGGTCTTACGGTTGAACAGGTGTCAGAGCTTCGTCACCGTGGCTATAACCCCCGGGATGTCTACAACTGCTGTGAAGAGCTGCGCAGTGTCGTTGACTGGCTGGATTGTGGAGATCTTTCTCCCGAAGAACCCCACGCCTTCAGGCCTCTGGTTGAAGCCCTGCTGGACAAGGGCGACTACTTCCTGACGCTGGCGGATTATCAGGCCTACAGTGATGCCCATGATCGCATTGTTGAAACCTGGAAAAAGCCGGAACTCTGGTGGCGAAAGGCGATCATCAACTCGGCCTCAATGGGCAAGTTCTCATCCGACCGTTCCATTCAGGATTACAGCAAGACCATCTGGAACATGGCTTAAAGGGTGACACTCCCCGCCTTGTCGAGGCTGTCGCAAAACTCTAACAACTCGTTCCCACGCTCTAATGCATACCTCCCCTTAAAAGCGGACTCTGCAGCGCGAGATAGGTATGGGTTTCCACGCTGGAGCATGGGAACCAGAGTTTTGCGACAGCCTCGATTGGGTGAGGGTTTACGGCGATTTTGCTAAAAGCAGTGGGTCACTTCCCACTGTGCCACTTCTTATAGTGATTCATTGCTTTAGAGCATTTCTGTCAGGAGTCTGTCGATTTTCGAGAGGGCTCCTATACTACGTCAGACTGAGTAAACAGAAGCCGTTCCCTGTATGCCTAATTCTGTCGAAGCGCTGGTCGGTCACCTGCTGAATTGTCATTGTGCCGAGCCGTTTAATATTCTGGGATTTCATGAGCGTCCTGAAGGTGGTGGCCTGTTGCTGAGGGTCTGGAGGCCCGATGCCAGTGCTGTCAGTGTCATCGCTTTTACTTCCGGTGAAACCATAGGTGAAATGGTTCAGATCGCTCCGGGATTGTTCGAGCTGGTACCGCCAGAATGCTGTTCTGTTTTTCTGTATCAACTGATGATCACAAATAAAGATCATCAGTCGTATACATTAATGGACCCCTACCAGTTTCAGTCTTACACCCTGAGTCATGTCCACCGTGAGCCTTATCGAAACTATCGTTATATGGGCGCGCACCTGGTTTCGTTGCACCCTGAGGAGAAAGTTTCCGTAGAAGGGGTGATCTTCAGGGTCTACGCGCCCAATGCGAGAAGTGTCAGTCTGGTGGGCAGTTTTAATGGCTGGGACGGCAGAGTTCACCCCATGGCCACTTCGGATGACGGGATCTGGTGTCTCTTTCTCCCGAATGTGAAGGCAGGTGATCTCTACAAGTATGAAATTCGCAGCCAGCAAGGGGATTTACTGCCTCACAAGGCCGATCCCTATGGCTACTATGCCGAGCAGCCACCCGGTAACGCTTCCATTGTTTACGATCACCTGAATTATGAGTGGGAAGACAGTCACTGGAAGCATCACTCCTGTCTGGACAGGCCGGTCAGTATCTATGAAGTGCATCTGGGGTCCTGGCGTCAGGAACAGGGTAAAAGTCTCACTTACAAGGCGCTGGCAGAGCAATTAATTCCCTATGTTGTCGAGATGGGATTTACTCATATTGAGCTGATGCCACTTATGGAGCACCCATTCACAGGGTCTTGGGGTTACCAACCGATAGGGCTGTTTGCACCTACCAGCCGTTTTGGCAATCCGGATGATTTCAAAGCCTTTGTTGATGCCTGCCATCAGTCCGGTATTGGTGTCATTCTGGACTGGGTACCTGCTCATTTTCCTTCCGACCCCCACGGTCTGGGTCATTTTGATGGAACAGCCCTTTATGAATATGCTGATCCCAAGAGAGGTTGGCATCCTGACTGGCAATCTCATATCTACGATTATGGAAAACCAGAGGTAAAGGATTTTCTGATCAGCAATGCCATGTACTGGCTGGATCGTTTTCATCTGGATGGTATGCGGGTAGATGCGGTGGCTTCCATGCTCTATCTCGACTACTCCAGGAGCGAAGCGGAGTGGGAGCCCAATTGTATGGGTGGAAACGAGCATATTGAAGCCGTGCAGTTCCTGAAGGAATTGAACGAAACACTCTATCTGCACTACCCGGATCAGATATCGATTGCCGAAGAATCTACCAGTTGGCCCAAGGTTTCCATGCCCACCTACGACGGGGGGCTGGGCTTTGGCTACAAATGGAATATGGGGTGGATGCACGACACCCTCGGCTATATGGCCCGAGACCCCATTCATCGATACCATCATCATTGGGAGATGATGCAGAGCATGACCTACCACTACAGCGAGCATTTTATTCTGGCGCTGTCCCATGATGAAGTGGTGCATGGCAAGGGCAGTCTGCTGGGAAAAATGCCGGGAGATGAGTGGCGAAAGTACGCTAACTTGCGTGCCTATCTGGGCTTTATGTTCGGGCATCCTGGTAAGAAGTTGCTGTTTATGGGGTCTGAGATCGGCAGTACCCGGGAGTGGGATCATGATGGCCAGCTGGATTGGGCACTGCTCAATAAAAATCATTACAGTCAGGGGCTTAGCCAGCTGGTTAAACGATTAAATCATCTGTATAAGTCTTACCCTGCGCTGTATAAGTCGGACTATGACCATAATGGCTTTGCCTGGGTGGTGGCTGACGATCAGCAGCAGAGTGTATTTGTATTTATTCGAAAAAGCTTTTCAGGTTCTCCGGTTATGGTCCTGGCCAATATGACACCGGAAGTCAGGAAAGATTACAGGATTGGAGTGCCCATCGAAGGCGTCTGGAAAGAAATATTGAATTCGGATGCACTGAGCTTTGGTGGCAGTGGAGTTGCTAACAGCAAGGTGCTTTATACCGAGCATTTTCACACCCACGGTTATGATCACTCTCTTTTGGTCACACTACCTCCTTTGTCGACCCTGTTTCTTGCTCCGGATTCTCGCGCTGTACCCGTTTCGCAGGACCATAACTTTTAACGACAACAGCCTTGAGTGAAAAAAACGATTGTGATGACAGATATTTCTGTTTCTGCGGGGTGTCCCGAGCTGCAAGGGGCAACACGGGTTAATGATGATTTCCTGCCAACAGCTGAGCATGAAGCAACAGGTGTTAACTTTGCCGTCTACGCCCCTGATGCCAGTCAACTCCACCTTTGCCTGTTCAGCCAGAATGATGAGGAAAAAAGGCTGGCAATGATGCCTTCTGATCAAGGGGTGTGGCATCTTCTGGTAAAAGGAATTGAGGTCGGTCAGCTTTATGGCTTTCGTGCCGAAGGAGCTTGGTCGCCTTCTATTTCTCCCCGGTTTAACAGTCACAAACTGTTGATGGACCCTTATACCCGAGAAGTGCGGGGAAGGGTCCAGTGGTCGGAAGCGTTATTTGACTACCAGTGGCATGCCCCCTCTGAAGACAATACTTACAGGGTAAAGCGTTTTTCATCGGCAAACAGTGCTGAACAATGGCTCAAGAGTGAGCTGGACAGTGCCGCCTTCATGCCACGATGTGTTGTGAGAGAACAGACTTTCGACTGGCAGTCCGTTAAGAAGCCCGCTATTTCCAAAGCCGACAGTATCGTTTATGAACTGCATGTAAAAGGGTTTACACAGCAGCATCCGGATGTACCGGAAGCATTGAGAGGCACTTACCTGGGGCTATGCCATCCCAGTGTGATTGACTACCTCAAAAGGCTGGGAGTTACCGCAATTGAGTTGCTTCCGGTGACCTCTCTGGTCAATGAAGAACGCCTTGAAAATATGGGACTCAGGAATTACTGGGGATATAACCCTCTCTGTATGATGGCTCCGGAACCTTCACTGGCGATCAAGGACCCGGTCACTGAAATGAAAACTATGATTCGTGAGCTGCACAGGGCGGGTATCGAGGTTATTATGGACGTGGTTTACAACCACACCTGTGAATCAGGCCATGATGGTCCCAGCTTGAGTATGCGTGGTCTGGCAGAACGTGATTACTATCTGATGGACAATCATAATGGTCGTCTGTCTGCCGTCAACTATACGGGCTGTGGCAACACTCTGAATTTTGACAGTCCCCAGACCCTGAAGCTGGCCATGGATGCGTTGCGTCTTTGGGCAGAAGAATATCAGGTTGATGGTTTCCGCTTTGACCTGGCTCCTGCACTTGCCAGACAACATCGAGCGTTCCGCTATGACAGCGCCTTTTTCCGCGCTGTACATCAAGACCCGGTTATTTCCCGCACTAAATTAATTGCAGAACCCTGGGATATTGGCCCCGAAGGTTATCGACTGTCCGGATTCCCACAGGCGTGGCAGGAGTGGAGTGATCGATTCAGGGACAGTATACGAGCTTATTGGCGTGGCGACGGAGGAAGGCTGGCAGAGATGGGCTGGCGGATAACCGGTTCTGAAGATGTATTTGGTAGACGTCGTCCATTCGCCAGTATTAACTACATTTGCAGCCACGATGGCTTTACCCTCAACGACCTCTGCTCCTTCGAGGAGCGTCATAATCATGCCAATGGCGAGGAGAACAGGGATGGCGACCAGCACAACTTTTCGCGGAATTATGGCGTCGAGGGAGAAACGGAAGATCGTCATATCAAAGCGAGAAGGTTGAGGGCTCGAAAAAACATGCTGGCAACACTGATGCTTTCCCGGGGGACGCCCATGTTGACGGCCGGTGATGAGTTCGGTAACAGCCAACAGGGTAATAACAATGCTTACTGTCAGGACTCGCCTTTATCCTGGCTGGACTGGAGCTGGATGCAGAACAGTGAAGATGATGGTGCTGTTATACAGTCATTTGTCCGGCAGCTGATATCCCTTCGAAAGACTCACTCCCTGCTGGGTGGTGCCGGTGGTCGCAGAGCTACGGCCTGGTATTCGCCGGATGGCAGTAAGCTGACGGAAGCACAACTGGGGCAACTGGATGGGGGTTGTCTCTGCATCAGGATGGCGTCACTGGTCACCCCTCAGGATGAAAAAAGCCTCTACATTTTGATCAATAATGCAGAGCAGCCCAGAAAAGTGACTTTGCCTCAGGTTGAACCCCATAAGTACTGGACCCGCCTTTTGGATACTGGTTCGGAATCACCTTTTTTCAGGGAAGCCCTGCTTACCCGGGGCTGGATTAAGATGGAAGCAAACTCACTGGTGGTTATTGAAGAGCGACGGTGATTTCTAGAGTTAGACGGTCATGCCCGACCGCAAGAATGTTTCTGGCTGCGTTTATGTCACTTGTTTTAATCTTCTTTGAACTTGAGACATTGATAAGAAAAACACTCCATATCTGCGGGCCATTCATGAGGCTGAAGTCCGGCTTTGTGTTTGAGGTGAAGGAGAAACTGCTCAGGTTCGGTCAGTTGTTCCCATACCTGGGGAAGGAAAGTGGCTTTGTGATGATCCCCCTGGATCAACAGGCCATCAATCCCCGGGCGTAACTGCGCCAGAAGATCTTCTTCAGTCTCAATGTTCATAGCCGTCATGGGCGTCAGGATAGATATTTCAATGCGCAGATCGGCCAGCTCGTTTTCGGTTACAGGAAAGAAACGCTGATCCCTGAACGCACTGGCAAAAGCATTGTGTGCGATATCTTCTATCAGGGGTTTTTGAGGAATCATTGTGCCGATACAGCCTCTGAGTTGGCCAAACTTTTGAAGCGTCACAAATGAAGCAAGATGGGCCTGCAATCTTGCTGGAAACTGAGTTAAATCAAGCTTGGGTGGTTCACCGTCAACGCAGATTCTGGCAATGGTGTGTCTGGCCAGACGTAACAGGTTTTTTTTATCCAGTTCTGTGAGATTCAGATCCATCCGGCTCGATCCTTTCATGTTATGGCCAGTCTCTTGAACAGTAAACAAGTGTACAGCTGGTAATATCGACTCCAGTAATTTTTACTGGATAACATAGGCTCCATATCCCACGACCCGTTTTTTATCACCTGCCGTATCGCCGGAGTTTCGGACATCCAGAGTCACGACTTCCATGCCCCTGCGCTGAGCTATTTTCAGCATACCATTGAGAGGATAGCTGCCGCAGGCCTGTCCTCCGGTCAGACATCCGCTCATTTGTTCTATTGCTCTGGTGGTCAGACTGTCACGCTGGTTGGCTTCTTCATAGCTGAGATAGTGACTGAGGTCTGAGCTGATGACAATCAGGGTTTCATCGCCGCCCCAGAGAAAGTCTATAACCTCGGCAACGGCGAATGGCGAGGCATCACCCACGACCAGGGGAATCAGCTTGAAACTGTCCAGTGTGCTCTGCAGAAAGGGGCACTGGACTTCCAGACTGTGCTCATTGACATGAGCTGCATCCAGCGTATGTACCTGATTGAACCGACTCAGACTTTTGATGGTATCGGTATCCAGTGGAATGTCGCCCATGGGGGTTGAGTAAGCTTCGCAGTCCGGAAGGGCTATCCCTTCAAACGCGACCTGATGAGATGGACCTAGCAATACCACTCTTTTAATTTTGCTGCGGTAGGTCTGCAACTGTTTATAGCCGGATGCGGCAACAGCTCCGGAGTAGACGTATCCGGCATGAGGTACGATCAGGACTTTAGGCGACAGTTCTCTCTCAGTGGCTTCGGACATCAGGTTATTGACAACGGTTTTCAGCAGTTCTGGCTGGTCGGGATAGAAAACACCAGACACAGCGGGTTGTCGAATATTCATTGAGCTTCACCCCCGGATGAACGGCCCTATAATTATAGTCAGCGTAGCGAGCGAGGCACTGTGATGATGAATGGAATTCGTCAATCTCCACCTGATTATTTTCCCACTGAGTACTGGCACAGTCTCGAAGACGGTCGAATTCAGTGTGATGTCTGCCCCAGAGCCTGCAAGTTAAGAGAAGGTCAGCAGGGGCTTTGCTTTGTCAGAGCCCGGCATCAGGATCAGATTGTTTTGACCAGTTACGGGCGCTCCAGCGGTTTTTGCATTGACCCCATAGAAAAGAAGCCACTGAACCACTTTTTACCCGGCACTCCGGTGTTGTCATTTGGCACAGCAGGTTGCAATCTTGCCTGCAAGTTTTGCCAGAACTGGGATATGAGCAAGTCCAGGGAAATGGATACTCTGGCCGATCAGGCCGTGCCCGGACAGCTGGCTCAGGCTGCGTTGGCAACGGGCTGCAGAAGTCTGGCTTTTACCTACAATGACCCGGTTATTTTTCTGGAGTATGCCAGAGATGTGGCGCTTGCCGCTCGTGAGCAGGGTATCCGCTCTGTCGCCGTCAGTGCCGGTTATATCTGTGAAGCCCCCAGAGAAGCCTTCTTTCAATATATGGATGCAGCCAATATTGACCTGAAAGCATTCACTGAGTCTTTCTACAAAAAGATTTGTGGTGGGTCTTTGCAGCCCGTGCTGGAAACTCTGAAGTATCTAAAGCATGAGACAGAGGTATGGTTTGAAATAACCACTCTGCTGATTCCCGGAGAGAATGATTCCGATCATGAGCTTAACAGTATGTGTGAATGGATCGTTGAACATCTGGGGGTTGATGTGCCTATACATTTCAGCGCATTTCATCCTGACTGGAAAATGATGGAGCACTCTCACACACCCGCTGACACCCTTACCAGAGCAAGAAATATCGCAATCAAAAAAGGCATTCGTTATGCCTACACCGGCAATGTACACGACAGTCAGGGGGGGAGTACCTGGTGTCATAACTGCGGGCAATTGTTGATTGAGCGAGATTGGTATCAGATGGGTGTCTGGAACCTGAAGTCGGGTTGCTGCAATCGCTGTGGTGAAAAGCAAGCCGGTGTTTTTGAAGAGCTGCCCGGTGACTGGGGAAGCAAAAGAATTCCTGTGAGAATGAAGTCCTGATATCTGTTCAGGATAGCCACTTCTCAACTTCCCCCGTTCCAGTGGACAGCTCATTCGGCTGTCTGTGCTACCTTTGAGTGATTTTAACTCACTATATAAAGCCTTATGAAGTTATCCTTAATCTCCATTTTAGCTTTGATATATTTAAATTCATTTGGGAGTAGGCCTTATGCAGATGATAAAGTTATATTGGGAGATGAAGATGTATGTCAGTACCTAAATGCTTCAAGTGTAACAAATATTAATAGATATTCTATAGACAAGCCCCATGGCTTATGTCCGATCGAACAAACATCAATCAAAATATCCTTGCTCGATAATATATCTCCATTTCTGGAGAAAATTGAGAATGATTTTAAGATAGGGCTCTATTATGGGCTGTATATACCTGCTGTAAGTGTACTAATCGGCGGTCCATTTTTTCTTGTTTTTAGTAAATATGTTGGTAGTCCATATCATAGAAACCCTCCTACTCTTCAATCAGCCTTTTCGCTTACAGAAGAGGAAGCATTAGAATTCTTCAGAAGTGTCGAGTTTGAAAGTTATTCTGAACAAATTAGTGTGTCAGTAGAGGAAGAGCTCCTTTATCGTTTTATTGGCATTACCGCTATAGAGGTTTATTTGAAATATCTACTTGGAGGGTTTGGATACGATAGTAATGAAATAAATGATAAGTCACAGTTTTATTCAATTACCGTCTCTTCAATTGTGTTTGGTTTAATGCATCTGGGGAACGAGAATCCGCAGTTTTTCCAAGTTTTCTCTGCCACTGTTGCTGGTTTTTATCTTGGATGTATCTATTGTGAAACTGGGATAATTGCTCCTTTGACCGCTCATGTTGTTAATAATGTGTTGCTGCTTTTCATGGCAAAAGCTGTAAGCCGGTATGGGGTTCGATTAATTACCGAATAACTGTAAATAATTCCCCAGTAATGTCTATTTACTGCGCTCAAGCAGTGGGACAGGCCATCTTGTCAGGATAAAAAGCCTCCAACTTCTAATAAAAATTATTCGGAAAGTGAAGGAACTTACCTGTAGTTTCTTGGTCAAAGATTTTAGGAATCCTAACTAAATGGATTTTTTATCAAAACTAAATGGAGAAGCTTATTATGAAGACTTATTGGAAAAGAATGATTAACTGTTCAGTGCTGGCTGGACTGTCCTGCGTCGCTCTGACCGGACTTAATGCTGACTCGTCTGCACAGGAACCACCAAAAAAAGTGGATATTGAATTGACCCTTGAAATGAACGCCCTGCCTCCCGTTGAGCTCAGGAGTCCCTTTGAGAATCAGAGCTTCAAGTGTAAAGTGCACTCAACTTCATGGAATCATGACGCTTCCTGGCTGGCAGCTGGAGTAACATGCAAAAATGATCACACTGTGAATTCTGCTCATGTACAATTATTACAAAAGGATACATTAATTCCTTTATTTATTCGTATTCCATCTGGTGAAACTGTACGTAAAGTCAATGCCGTGTTTAGCCCCGATGGTTCGCTGTTGGCGGTATCGACGGACGATAAGGCTATCAGATTTTATGATGTCCATAAGGGTTTTAAATTCAAGCATGTGCATGAACTTGGTGATAATAACTACCTCTATCCATCTTTTGCTTTCAGTCCCGACGGAACTTTATTTGCAGTTGGAGACGAAAGAGATATAAACCTTTACAGTTTAAAGAGTGATTTTCTGCACTTAGGCACAATTAAAAATACTCGACCAGTTGATATAAGGTTTATTTCCGACAACAATACACTGGCGGTAAAGAGCTTCTTTGATATAAAAGTTTTTCATTCGAAAGATTCATTTTCTTCCAGTGAAGTTGTGAAATCTTCCAAGTTGGAAAGACGTAGACGTTATCATCGAGGTTTCGCTTCGAGCCCAGACGGTTCTATAATGGCATTCTCATCCAGTGGTGGTGAAATCAAGTTTCTGGATGATAGAGCTTGTAAAAAAGAAGATCTGGATCAGCACGTTCAAGAGAAGCGCGCCGATCCCTTTATGGTGTCGGATAAATACTTACCCTGCTATGGCAACAGTATTTTCAATCAGAGTGCTGTATACAGTGATATTGATTACGAAATCAGTATGGCATTCAATAATGATGGATCTTTGCTGGCAGTCGGTGGAACTAACAGTAAGGCCTTTGAAAATATTAAGATTTTTTCGAAAAATGAATCGGGTTGGTCTCTAGCACATTCTATTAATGAGCCAAAATCTACTGTCAATAGCGTCAGTTTCAGTCCTGATGGTGAATTATTGGCGGTTGCCGGAGTTGATGGAAAAATCTGGTTGTACGAAATTGATCCGGCCGAAGACAATCAAGACGAAGTTGATCAAGACGAAGTTGATCTGGCAAATAAATCAACAACACCTAAATCATCCAACTTGATGAGTGAATACTCAATGTGCACTATTTTCGGGCGCTGTAAGTAACGACGGATCGATCGTAAAAAAATGATGGAGAGCCCGCTGGTAGTTGAATTGTATTTCATTAGTAACTGTCAACACCAGTGGCTCTCATTTCTCGGGTTAATCTATTCTGTAACGTGATGATTTTTTTCTCATCTTTTGAAGCTGCCCGGGAGGTAATAATTATATTTTGTTGAAGTTTAGATGTTAATGTAATGCTGTACTCATTAATTCAATAGTCGTTTTATACTCACTTTTTAAGTCAAAATTAGTGCATGTTGTTAAAAAAACCTGATCATTTTTCAATGAGTCGTAAATTTTTGATAAATGTTCTTTCGTTTTTTCGTAGATTTCTTCGTCATTGAGCCTGTCTATTTCACAAAAAAGTTCAGATTGTGGAATACCATATTTTTCTTCATGCCCATGAAATGTAAAGTAACTCCCCCCTTCACCAGACGACATTAGCCCAGTTAAAACTTGCGTGATAAATTGAGCATAAACATCAGGAAGGGGGCGAGAAAATTGTTTTTTTGTTTCTTCTATAAAGATGTCTTTTGAAGAAGCTGAGCCTGATTTCTGTCTGGCAAGTAATGATGCGTGATATATCCTCATTAATGCGATATTGTTATTTAACTCTAAGTCATAAGAAATAGGTGTGCCTGATTGATTTAATTGATGTTGTTTTAATTTTATCTCGTCAATAAGGGAGATTAAGCTATTGACCGCACTGTTGAGTGATGCATTGGTATTGTATGAATAAAAAACAGAAGTAATAAAAATAATTCGAGATATTAAAATTGCTCTGTGATTTTTCATGTGATTCAGCTTTAGTTACTTCGAAAACTATCTCCGAAATGTAGCATTTTTTTATGATTTTTGCGGGCTGTTGGAAAATATAGCGCTTGCGGCAAGGGCGCGCGAGCGCAGTTAAACTTTACCTGATAAGTAAAAACCTGTCTTTAGTTAAGCGTCTGTCTGGTATTCTACTGGAGATTTGACTCGTTCCGTCAGTCTCTGGAGCCTGGAAACAAAGTTTGTTAAAGACAGTCAGAATTTAAATGCGACAATGGAATGATAGTAATTCATTTTATTGAAAAACTGGATAACCTGCCGTGATGGACTACTTTCTGATCTGAAGTAACTTATTTACGTTGTCACATGGAGAGCAGGAGTCGTTGTGAACGTCAGATCCAATCTTTCACACCCTGTCAGGCTGGTTGTGCTCGGCAGTATTGCCGGAGGGTGTTTCGTTCCCGTTATGGCTGAGCCCGGAGTTCAATCCTCAGTAACCACTGACGAAACTGGCAACAGCGCCATCATCACCTACTCAAAGACGATGGATGCGAAAGCCACTATAGATACTGACAGGGTATATCAACTGGGGGAGGATGGTCAGTATTACTTTAAAGCTAGAAATATCGCTCAGCCGATCAAGGAAGGCAAGCTGGTCCCGGTAGAAAGACTCGGCAGTGCGGTTCTCTCTGTTCCTGTCACCCCCTCCATTCCTGATGCTCTCAATCATCCCGCTATAGCCGACAAGATCATGATTGAATCGAGCCTTGCTGCATACGGCCACTTCGCCGGGCTGACGCGAGGTATTCTTAATGGTCGGATACCAGTCGCTTCCATAACCGGGGTTGAAGGGGGTCTGCTTGAGAAAACCCCCTCGGCACTGTTAAAAGTGGAGCGGGGTCATGTTTCTTCGGAGGTAGATTATCTGGGGCAGGATGAAAATACCGAAATCTTTGTGCTATCCACAGTTTCAGAAAGGGCTGCCGCATTTGTCAGTGGCGATTGGTTCGGACTGGTGGAGCTTTATGGTCATTTTTATGATCAGGATAAGATGAGTAACATGGCAGGCTTCAAGTCCAGCGGATATGGTATACAGCTGGGACTGGTCAGGCAAGTTGCTGAAGACTGGCTGTTTGGTGTTTATGGTGCCTGGCAAAAACTGGACGCTGATCTTAAGGGTTATAACGGAGAGCTAGATACAGGTACCTGGAGGCTGGGACCAACGGTTGCCTGGAGCAAGGATGGCTTTCATGCTGAAGGTCTGCTGACCTATAACTGGAATACCATTGACAGTAAAGTGCCCCGCTACAACTCAGACTTCAAAAGCAGGGAGTGGGATGCCTATATTCGTGGCGGGTACGATATCAATCTCGACAGTTTAATAATGGGTCTGACGTTAACGCCCGAAGTTCAGTTCCTTTATGTCAGTCAGGATCGGGATGAGTACAACTGGGCTATGGGCATGATAGGCAAGGGAAGTAGCAGAGGTTGGGTGTCCAGAATGGGAGGTAGTCTGTCATACGACTGTTTTCTAATAAATCAGCCTATGGAACTGAAAGCCTCATTAGGTTGGCAGCACAATGATTACGAGCCTGATGATATTGAGTATATGAATTCGGAATACAATTCCTACGATGAGAATGCTGCCTATTATTCTCTGGGTATGGAGACACAGCTGAGCGGTCAACTTAATTTGAATATCGGCTATGCGGGCACTTGGTCTGAAAATGCGCTGGGTCACTATTTGCAGGCCGGTTTGGAATTCAGGTTTTAGGGCCTCTCCCTTTACACTGGTTGATAGCGGCGTCTATGAAAGGTGAAAGCGCTTTGACTTTACGAATTGTTCTGGTTGACTCACTATAAAGCCTTCTATCAAAAGGAGGTGCATATAGTGAAGGATGCGAACGGCTGGATTGAAGCGCTGTCGCTTAAGCCTCATCCAGAAGGCGGCTTTTTTCGGGAAACTTATCGCTCTGATGAAGTATTAGCCCATGGTAGTCTGCCGGATCGGTTTTCAGGAGAACGAAACTTTTCGACGGCTATTTATTATTTGTTGGAGGGAAAGGATTTTTCTGCGTTTCATCGAATTCGGCAAGATGAAGTCTGGCATTTCTATGACGGTGCATCATTGATTATCCATATTATTGGTCCGGACGGAAGCTATTCCACTGCAAGGCTCGGACGCACCATTCTGGATGGTGAAGTTCCACAGTTTATAGTACCTGCAGGCTGTTTTTTTGCGGTAGAGGTCAGTGATCCTTCTTCGTACGTTCTTTCTGGTTGTACCGTTGCTCCGGGCTTTGACTTTGCGGACTTTGAAATGCCTTCAGCTGAGCAGCTGTTGAACAGCTTCCCTGAACATGCTGTTCTGATTGAGCGATTGACACGGTAAGGGCTATGAAAAAATTAATAGTGCTGATTCTTAGCCATGCTCTGGCACTGGCCGTTGGTTTTGCTGCTGGCATTTATGCATTGCCTATTCTGATAGCTCCACCAGCTCCAGAAACAGCAGTCGTAGAGACCAAAGCGAAAAAAGCGAAATTTTCAGGTGAGTTTCTCAGGAACCTGAAAGGGAGTGATAGTTTTCATTGGGGAGAAGGGAAAGTCTCTGTTGGAAGGGATGCTATTTCCCTGATGGGAGAGTTAGCACCGGGTCCCGATTATAAGTTGTACCTGTCACCTGAGTTTGTTGATAACGAGCAGGACTTTGAGCGTCTAAAACCCGAAATGGTTCGGGTAGGCGATGTCAAAACCTTCAAGAACTTTATTGTAATTGTCCCCTCAAATATCAATATCAATTCATACAATACTGTGATCGTCTGGTGTGAGACTTTTGGCGAGTTTATCACTGCGGCGAGGTATCGATAGAATGGAGCCGGACTTGTTGAAGGTCCGGCTGAATTCATGGCTTAACTTTCGTTAAACGCCTCGTCCCATTCATCGGCAAAAAGATAACCGAGGGTGTAGGCATTTTTTTCTTCTTTATTGACCGCAAGGAAGATGGTTGCGTTGTATGTAGACTTGTCGTGTATATCCATGACTACGAGGTCATCATTCTGGGCTTCACCTAATTTGTCGATGCAGGTGCTATGGGTCACCAGAATCAGGTTTTTGCCTTCTTGCTTGTATTTGAAAATATCGCTATAAAGGTTCTCTTTACAGCCTTCACGGAGCCAGTTTTGAGTGATGGTTGCTTCCTCACCAAACATCAGGTCAGCAGTTTGGTGGGTTCGTTTGACAGGGCTGTTGAAGACAATGGTTGTATGCTTGGGGAGGTGATTAAATTTCTTTCCGACGACAACAGCCTCTGACTTGCCTGGAACAGTGATACCGGTTTCTCCGTCAAGACACAGGTTGTCAGAGCGATCGCAGCGTTCAGCGTGTCTGACCAGTGCTACGACATTACCTTGATCCCAGTGAGCCTCTAGATCAAACAGTCTTTTTTCATCTTCAGCCAGGCTAACAGTGGGCTCAGGCTGCAGAAATAACCAGGCGGCTGATGCTGAAACGGTCAGACCAACCAGGGCAATCAATGTCTGTTTAAGCATATCAGGTGTTCTGAGACAATTCTTTGAGAGAGGTAATGTATCGAATCAACGCCTCTCTAAAACAGTGTTGATCAACGCAGAGTAAGCCACATATATTACGGTTTTATGACGAAAGCGCACATGGATAGAGAAATGCCAATTGTCTGGTTTGGGCGTGGTGCACTAAAGAATAGGTATAAGTAGCTTGTTGTTTTCTATACTGACGCGGTTCAGACTCCATCGCCCCTGCTCTGAAATCGCAGAGACGATTGAATTCAGGTTACAGAGCCGAGATTGCGGCCAGACAGACCACGATATCCAAAGCAATGATAATAGCAGCATTCAAAACAAAGATAGTAGTAGCTTTCAAAGCAAAGATAACAACAGTGGCTCTCGCAGATGAACTATTGGGTGCGCTTTTATCCTGGTCTATTTTTGTACCGTGGTTTGAGCTTGCTTCGGAATCGTAGGCTGGGGCGACTGGCTGGCAGATTTCTGTGTCAAAGAATAGCTTGCCTTCAAGATTGAACAGTCCTCTGCAGGCAGAAAGAGTGGAACCGTTGATAGCAGACCATGTATTCACCATCGGGTTGCTTGTATGAGGTGTGGGGGTTGACATGACAATGCTGGAACTCACAGGTCTTTCGCACAGTTCTCGCACTTTATGTTCTGACAGTTTTTGTTCGCTAAGATCTTCCAGTGATTTGTGAACTGCTTTCAGGCTGAATGGTTTCAGGGGTTGCCACCATGGATTGACTGCTTGCAGATGGTTACAAACCAGGTTCAGTTCAAGCCCTCCCCAAATGGTTATAGCTGTCCATGTTACACTGATATGATTTGCAATCATGTAAAAACGTGGAAGTCCTGCTTCGATTATTTCGGAACCTTCGATATCTCCGGTAAGAACAAAACCACCTTTGCGAGCAGGGTCGTGACGACTGAAGCCGGCATTGGAAATGTCGACTTCGTTGCTGATAATATCCATGCTGCTTCCAGATGCTATTCTAAACTCGCCCGCTTCTGACATATTGCCGATGAAACTGTTCGACTTGACAACTAATTGCTCTGACTGGTTGCTAATCTCGGGAAGATTAATAAATATCCCATGATCCGGAATTAAATGTGGGAAATAGTGGTTGTTAATCGTGCTGTATTTTTCACCTATGATCAGGTTGACAGAGAGCTGCAAGCCCGGACCCCGGATCTCACCATTGGCAGACGCATCCAGAGATTTTCTGCAGTCAAGGACAACTGCGGCACGGATGGGAAGATGGAAAATGTTCCCTTCTAAAATCAGTTTCCGGTTATAGCACTCTGCAAAAACAATGGAGTCAATTGAGGGGTGGTTATTCTCTCGGTCTGGCTGAAAATTAACGTGTTTTATATTGCTGTTTTTTGTTTCACCAGGCTGGAAGTCGTCAGTGGTTCCGATCCTGACCATATATTTGTCTTTATATCCTGGCCGATCCCTGATGATGATATCAAAACCATTTTCGGCTACTCCAAGAATGTCCTGACCGTTTTTCAAACGTATTGCACTGTTAACAAAGTACTCAACCGAGGTTGCAGCAGACGTTGTTGTATGTAAAGAGGTAACCGATGGAGACGGTGACATTGGAACGGCTATTTCGGAGGAGAGCAGTATAACAGTGTTCTCAGGTATCCGTTCTATTAACTCATTTAAATTTTCTGCAGGATTGGCACTGAGAATTATACACTGTCGTTTGTTAACAAGTGCTGCATCCATTTTTAGCCGTTGCTGAACCATCGTCGAATGCTTTGAAAGCGTCTTGGGATCAAACAGAGAGTCGCAAGATACTGTCGGAAGGGAGGTAGGAGAGGAGACAGCTGGAGATTGAGTCGATGCTTCGAGTTGTTGAATCAGAGTTTGTAACAGGAATACCGGAGCGATGAATCGGGCCAAAAAGCGCTGCTGCTTAATCATGTTCTGGACTTCCAAAAAAAAATCAAAAAGGAAGCCTAGATTCAGTATCCATATCTATCCACTCAAATTATGCGCCAGTTCGAAGATAAGGCATGATGATTATGCACATGTATCAACAAACCGGTTGTAGAAAAAGCTCTTGGCCCAGAGAGCCGGCTCCAGAATTCAGGACGTTCAAAATGGTGTTAATTAAAAAAACACAGACACCCCGGCAAACGCGCTTGACCGGCTATAGTCGGACAAGCGCGTTTTATGTCAGCTGCCTTCCTTGGAGAGTTCAGAAATTTCTTTCAGACGCTGCAGAACTTTGTAATTGATGGAGTCTTTTGTGTACTGACCACGACTGTTCAGTGAGCCAGGCTTGCAACCGGACAGAAGTTCCATGGCTTCGTCAGCATGGTTGACTGCATAAACACTGAAATTGCCAGCTTTTACAGCATCGACCACTTTCTGGTGGAGCATCAGGTTTCGGAGGTTGGTGGCAGGGATAATGACGCCCTGTTCACCTGTCAGGCCACGGGCGTTACAAAGATCAAAGAAGCCCTCAATCTTTTCATTAACACCGCCAATTGCCTGAACTTCCCCATGCTGGTTCATGGAGCCGGTGACGGCAAAACCCTGTTTGATAGGCGTATTGGTCAGAGCGGACACCAGGCAGCAAAGTTCAGCCAGAGTAGCACTGTCACCATCAATATAACCGTAGGATTGCTCCATGGTCAGACTGGCTGAGATAGCCAGAGGGAATTTCTGGGCGTATTTGCTGCCCAGATAGCCAGTCAGGATCATAACCCCCTTTGAGTGAATGGCCTGACCCAGAGAGACTTCCCGTTCAATATCAACAATCCCCTGGGATCCCGGGTAGACGGCTGCAGTAATTCTGGCTGCAGAACCAAAGCTGGTATCCCCGATAGACATGACAGTGAGCCCATTGATCTTACCGATCTTTTCTCCTTCGGTATCGATCAGGATACTGCCTTCAATCATCTCGTCGAGAATCTGCTGGCTGACACGACCGGTACGCTCAGACTTGGCGGCCAGGGCCCGGTCAATATGTTCGTTGTTGATCTTGCGGCCACGGCTCATACGACGAATGAAGTCTGCTTCTGCCAGCAGGTCGAACAGATCGCCGATCTTGGCAGACATCTCACCCTGGTGTTCAGCCATTCTCGAACTGTGTTCGACGAGACGGGCAACGGCCGCAGCCGTCAGGGCCGGGTAGTTTTCATCATCTGCCCGGTTTTTTAACAGTTGGGCAAAAGCATGTATCGATTCCTTGTCTCGTGTAATCCGGTCATCAAAATCGACCAAAACTCTGAATATTTCATGGAAATCCGGGTCAAGCTGTTGCAAGAGGTAATAAATATCTCTGGAACCGACAAGGATGATCTTGATGTTGAGAGGGATGGACTCCGGATTCAGGGTAATGGTGTTGAGCAGTCCCATCTCTGAGTAGGGAGATTCAATAGTCAGCTCTTTCTGTTTCAGGGCTCTTTTTAGTGCTTCCCAGACAAAAGGTTCTTCCAGCAACTTGTTAGCGTCCAGCAACAAGTAGCCACCATTGGCTTTATGCAGAGAACCAGGGCAAATCTGTCGGTAATTGGTCACCAGGGCACCCATCTCGCTGGCGTATTCAATACGACCAAACAGGTTCTTGTAGTTAGGGTGAGACTCATACACGACGGGTGCAGCACCGCTGGCAGAATGGCCAATCAGCAGGTTGGGTGCATAGAGTTCAACCAGTGACTGTCGTTTGCTTGAGTCATCCTTGGACTCCATGTTGCGGTCATCAGCAAGAATATCAATAACGGTGCGGTGCAGGTGATTTTTAACGGCCTCAAGATACCCCAGCACCGACTTCTGATTGTTGTACTTTTTGCTCAGAGGTTTGAGCAGAGGCTCCAGGGCCTGGTCAATGGTTTCCTGATTAAGCTTTTGTAGTTTCTCGTTGGATTCCCTTTTCCATTGGGGAAGTTCAACCAGTGAGTCATTCAGTATGGATTCCAGCTCACTGATATCCTTGTTGAATTTGGACCTTTTTTTATCCGGGAGCTGGGCAAATTCGGTTTCGTCCATCGCTTTACCCTCATGCATGGGGGTAAAGCTCAGGGAACCCGCTTCCCGGAACAGGGCAATGTTCCGCTTCAGGGCTTCCTGTTCAATCTGATCGATAACATGGTCGTAGCTTCGGTTGAAGTCGCGCTCAATAACACTTTTCTTTTGCTGATAGGTCGGGTTTTCAAAAGCTGCCGGAAAGGTCAGCATGAGACTGTCAACAAACTGATCAAAATCTTTCTGTAAAGGATCGCCTGCTCCCGCCGGAAGCGTCAAAATCTTTGGTTCACGAGGGTTGTCGAAGTTGTTGATATAAATCCAGTCGTCAGGTGGCGTCTGGAGCTTGGCTTCAGATTCCAGATATTTTCTCAGATAGGACATCCTGCCTGTACCGGACTCCCCCATCACATAGATGTTGTAGCCCGTTCGGTGCATGGCCACGCCGAATTGAATGGCACTGGTTGCTCTTTCCTGGCCGAGGATACCCGCGTATTTCTCAAGATCGTCGGTGGACTTGAACCCAAGTTCTTTGACCGGCTGTTTCGCAATGAGTTGACTGGTTGAAAGTTTAAGCTTTTTCACTAAGGCCTGCCGTTAACTAATGAGTTCTCTGAGTTATTTCTTTGTTGCTGAGCACTACATGATCAATCATCAGCCACTCTGCTTTGATAGATTGTTAACCTGCCGGAAAACCATTGGCCGGTAGGCTGCCAGGTCATCAGTCTTTTTGGATAACCCGTACGGATAGCATAATGCTTTTTTTATCTAACTGTCATGAATTCTGTTGCGAATTGAGGTTGGAGGATAAAGGCGGCTTTTTTAACGGTTATTTGTTACAAGAACGTGCTTCTAATTTTCTGAGGAATAGCGTTAACTTAAATGATGAGATGTTCAGTGCCGATAGTTGAAGTGACATTGAGTAAAAGTGTGGGGTTGCTTCAGAACAAAATGCATTACGTAAGTAACATATTTTTTGTGTATGCATCTTTGTGAGGGTCCTCTGAGGTTGCCAGGAAATTGAGGTCATCATGTTGAGATTTCTATCATGCCTGCTAACAGTTTTTTTTATTTTTTCATTTCACAGTGCTCAGGCTTCACAGCAACTGGTTAAAGAGTTGCAGAAACTGGTAGGGGGGTTACCTCCTGGTAGTGTTCACTCTATTCAGGTCAAAGACCCTGCCAGTGGCCAGATTATTTTTGAGCAGGGGGCTCATCACAACCTGGTGCCTGCCAGTGTTCTGAAAGTAGTGACGGCCACACTGGCTTATGAGGTTCTGGGTGATAAATTTCAATACACTACCCAGCTCGTTACACGGGATCGGCCCATCCGAAGAGGTATTGTCAATGGGCCTGTGGCTCTTGTGTTCAGTGGTGATCCTTCTTTGAGACGGAAACATCTGGATGAGCTTGTTGGCCAGCTGAAAAAGCGGGGGATCAAATCTATTCATGGAGACCTCTGGCTGGATGGTGCTGTCTTTACAGGTTATGACCGCGCTGGCGGCGTCAGCTGGGATGATCTGAACATCTGTTTTGCTGCGCCGGCAGCCGCCATGATTCTGGATCGGAACTGTTTTTATGGCTGGCTGAAGCCAGGCAAAAAAGAAGGTTCCACAACGTCCATTCAATACGATCAGCCAGACTGGTTTCTGGCCGTTGATAATCAGGTACGCACCCGGTCTGAAAAGAATTGCCGTCTAGAAGTTCGTCCCTCAACGGATCAGGAATATCGCTTACAGGGTTGTATCAGTC